>BEHK01000001.1 GCA_002898775.1 bacterium HR08
ACAGTTCTTCAATGCCGATTTCGGGCTTCTGAAGCGCACTCGCTTTGCCACGCCGCTCAACGAGCAGACGGAGCTGGAGTTCCGGGCCGAATTCTTCAACATTTTCAATGTGCCCAACTTCTTCGTGGGAGAAAGCCATAACATCAACAGCACGAGCTTCGGTCGGATTACGCAGACGTTCGACCCTCGCATCATTCAATTTGCGTTCAAGCTGAATTTCTAATGACTTTTCTGGGAGCGCACGCGTCTTGCGTGCTTAAACCGACGGGCTCTCACGGGCCCGCCGGGCCGCCCTGATACCGAGCGCACGCATCTTGCGCACTTAAACCGGTAAATTTCTGTTCGTGCTCTTCGATGCGGACTCGCCGCGCCTGCTCGGCATCATCGGCCTGCTGAATTTCCCGGCGATAGAGGATGTTGACTGTCCCTTCCGACCCCATCCCGCAATTTCTGCGTCGGCCGGGCATAATTGATGTCAGTGCGAATATGCTTGGAGCCCATGTCGCAGTAGGCGCCGCCGTAAGATTTTCGGGTGATGATCGTGATCTTCGGCGCGGTCGCCTTGGCAAACGCAGAGAGCAGTTTAGCGCCGTGATGGGTAATGCCGCCATGCTCTTGATCGCTGCCGGGGGGAATCCAGGGACATCTTCAAACGTGATGATCGGGATGTTAAAGCGATCGCAGAAGCGAACGCTTTGACCGAGGACTGAGGCCGAAGATGTGAGGATCCGTATGGCTGGTGATTTTGATCATGACGGCAGTCGGTTGGGTTCCGGTCACGCGCCATCTTTTCATATTCACCACGTTGGGAATGTTCTCAGCGTCAGGGAAGAGAACTTCGGGAAACGTTAACCACCGTCTCTGGAAAGCTGAATTTTCACATTGCCGGTGACATCTTGATTACTCCACACGATGATTCTCTCTTGTTCGACAGCCCACACCTCATTTTGTGCCGGAGCGCTCACGGTGATCGTTTGCAGTGTTTCGCTGATCGTGAACCCAGCGTCGCTGGTATCTGTCAGGGCAGGAGTATCAACGCTTGAAATCCGGATGCGGGCTTGCGCCATGGAGGTCGCGCCCGGTGAGGCGCATCATGCTTTGGCAGATTCGGGGGCGGGGCGTCGTTGATCTGTGCGGAATTTTCCCGAGGGATATGATGTCTGCCAGAAGGGATGACCGCTCCATGAAGGCGCGCCTGCCGTGCCCGTATTCCCGTGGGCCGGAGGTCCTCATGGAACAGCTTCAACTGCCGGGTGTGAATCTGCTCATTTAGCGGCCTCGCCGTTGCTGTGGCTGCTCCTCACGGTAGACTTCCGTGTCAGGATAAAAATCGCTCCAGGCGAACCAGAAGAGCGCAATCGAAGGGATGAGAATCCCGCTCTCATCGGTGACGTATCCGGTCTCCGATTTCTTGTCGAAGTGGATGATGACCTTCTTCCCGTTGATCCGATCCTCGAACCGTTCGGGCTTCTTCTTCAAGATGGCGAACGGATAAGCCTTCTTCACGCCGTTCACCGAGAGGCCGAGCACGCGCTCCATGGGCCTGAGTTTTACGCCCGACTTCGTCTCTTTGGGCGGCCGCCGGAAGCGCGGCGGCTGGCCCATCTCCCAGTATTCTTGATAGGGATTCAGGCCGTAATCGCGGCGGAATCCCGTCTCGGGCGAGAGGACGAGCGTCTGAGGATGTTGCGCCCGCCAGTACGCCCACGTCGTGTGCAGACTCGGCAGGACCGCGAGCTTCGCTCCTGTCATCGGGCCGGCGATGGCTTCTCCCTTGAGCTGCGACCAGAGACTCTCGGTCTGGCGGTCGTACATGACCAAGGCCGCCTTGTAGAGTTTGCCCGACACGCCAAAGGTGAATCGCTTGCCGTCAATGATCGGGTCGTACACGACGCCCGAACTGCAAAGCGGTCACCAGGTGACGAGAACGGGCCGATCCCCAACCCGATCGTTGACGATCTCGTGCCAGTTGAGGATCTTGATCGGGTAGGCTTTGGCCGCGCCGGCGAGCGAAACACCTAAGACGCGGTCCCAAGGACGCAGGAATTTTTCGGCCTCGCGAGCCGAGACGAATGTGGGCGAGTCGAGAGCCGGGATGCCGTCTTTAGGCGGTCCGCCGCCTTGAATGTCTTCGAGTGGAACCGAGCGCTTGGTGACGTCGAACGGGCGCTGACCCGGACCCGCATCGAGATATTGCTTCTCTTGAACGAACGCGATGAGCCCGCCCGGGCCCATCACGCAACAGAGAGCGGCAATCAGAACCGATGTCTTCATCGCTGACCTCCCGAGCTGAGGGTGGCTGAAAACTCTCTCGAATCGGACAAAGCTCCAGCTTTTGGCGGAGAAACCGCTCTGCCGGGCGAGCCTCTTGCCAGCGCCGGCTCAATCGGCAGCAGTATCCTCGGCGAGATCCTCCAACTCGAGCGAGGTCGTGATGGTCACGCAGCCGCCGATGGTTCGAGCGACGGGGCAGTATTCGACATGCCTTTCGTAGGCTCGGAGAGCGGCCTCGCGCTTGTCCGGTCTCAGGCGCAGGTGATACGTCACGTGAATGCGCCGCACGACGAGCACGCGCCCGTCGGCTTCCACCTCGCCCGTTGCCTCCGAGGTGAGCCGTCCTTCTCCGGCGGGGATGCCGCGCGCTTCCAGCGCGCCACCGAAAGTCCCGGTGAGTCAGCCCGCCGCCGCGGCCACCAGATAATCGAGCGTCGTGGCGTGCGGCTCATGGACGCGCGGATCAACGCCGTAGTGCGCGGCCACCTCGGAGTGAACGCCGAAGAGAACCGGCTGCGATTCCGCCGGAAGATAAGCCCGCCGGAGCGGTCCCGCGACGCGCTCAATCCGTACCTGCGAACGATAAACCACAGCGCTGTTCATCGGTTGACCTCCACGCATTTATTTTGGCTGAACACAGAGTCCATTTCAGCGAACCTTTGCCTGAACGCCCGATAGGACGCAGCGGCGATCGCGAAAGACGCATAGGCGCATGGCCATACGCCTCTACTTGTTGCGTCCCCTTTGGCGAGCGACCGGGGTGTAAATCTTCGTATCCGGGAAGTAGGCGGCCCAGGCGTACCAGGCTCCCGTGTGAGCCGGCACGGCTGCAAGTTGCTCGCCGCGCAGTCGCCCCGACTCGGCGCGACCGGCCAAGTTCCACCGGGAGCGCGTGGCCGTATCCACCGCATCGAGCCGTTGGCCCTGCCGATCCGCGTTTTCGAACCGGAGCACGCGCTTGCCCAGCTTGCGCTCGTAAGCGGCTGCGGTGTTCGCCTGTGGGTCGTAGAAGACGACGATCGGCACGCCGCCGACGACATCGTTGATCACGCCGCCCGCCTGCTTGAGCGTGGATAAGGGATAGGCTTTGCGTTCATCGCCCAGGGCCACCGCCAGGACCAGCTCCATCCTTCCCAATCGCTCATCCCGATGCGTGAGCGTGCGCTCGAAAACGGGGCTGAGCTGCCGGGGCTGCCAGCGGAAGGGCTTGTAGTGGGCTTGATGCGGCGTCCGGTTGGAAACGATCAGCGTATCGGGATGGAGCTGTTTCCACTTCGCCCAGCTCGTCTGCACGACCGCGAGTTTGTTGAGTCTTTGGCCTGCGAGCGGGCCGTCCATCGCCTCACCGCTCGTCAACGACCAGACGCTCCCCGTCTCCCGATCGGCGAACACCAGTTCGGCATTATACAACCCGTGAGGCTTGAACGTCAGCCGCTTCCCCTCGTCGGTCGCGGAGTCGAACCCGACTCCCGTCCCGCAGACCGGTCAGTAGACGAGGACGATGGAGCGGCCCCTGACGACGTCGTTGACCACGTGATGATAGGCCATGATCCGGAGCGGATAGGCCCGGCTCTCTCCCTCAAGTGCAATGCCCATCACCGTCTCGTTGTCATCCAGGTAGCCACTATCGGGATGGGTGGCGGGGATGAACTCCGGGTTGGTCAACTCCGGGGGGAATTGGGTGACGACGAAGAGCTTGTCTTTTTGGAACTGAGAAAGCGCGTTCATAGGTCCCATCGTCAAGAGAGCGACGAGCGGCACCGTCAGGCGGCCGAATCGTCGAAGCGTCATGATCGTTCCTCACCTCCTTGTCGGCCTTTTCCGGCGAGTCACGAAACGTCAGTCTACCACACCCACATCATCGAGAGGAAAAGCGGAGCCGGGAAGAATCAGGGCTCGGACAATAATCGTTCGACCTCGCGGACGAAATCCTCCTCGTCCATGAAACCGGCGTGCTCGGCACGGATGCGCCCTTTCCGATCAATGAAAAACGTCATGGGGAGTCCCGTCAATGCGCCGAACTTTTCCGCGACTTTTTCATCGCCAAGGATGACGGTGTAGGGGAGAGCGTGTTCCCGGATGAACGTTTTGACTTCTCGTTCGTCCTCGTCCAGGGAGATGGCGATGATCTCCAGCCCCTTATCTCGATACGTCGCGTGGAGCTTCTTGAAGGTTGGGACTTCCATCACGCAGGGAGGGCACCAGGTCGCCCAAAAATCCACGATGACGACTTTGCCCCGCAGGGAGGCCAAACTCACCGGGCGACCGTGAACGTCCACAAGCTCGAGCTCCGGTGCGGGCCGGCCCCTGTCATCAGCATCCTTGTCGGCCGCAACGGCGAGAGTCGGATCATGAGCGGGGACGCATGACCATGTGCCTCTGTTGCCGACGATGAGCGACATTCCGGCAGCCAGGACGACGGCGATCACCCCAGCAAGTTCCTGCGAGAGGCGAGCGGGGTCCCCAAGCGATCTCTGGATCGCTTGGGGTGCCCGAGCGGTTCCTCGTGCTCTTGAGCGTCTCAGCACGGCTGTCGAGGGTATCGCGATATGGTCCGAAACAGTCGGCCGTAGGCGCGGCCAGATGGCCTCGCGCTCCGGCGTCGGACAACGCCATCTGGTATTCTTCGATCGGTCATGATCGTCTCCGGCAGATTGAGAATTCGCATCGAACGGCCAGCTTAGCGCCACTGGACCGCGCCGTTCAGTAGTCGAGATTACACGTCGCAAAACGTCTCTTGCCGGTGTCCCTTCCGCCTCTGTCGAAAAAAGGGCTTGACCTTGCAGTTGGCTGCAAGGTTTAGAATGGCAGACGTGAAAGGAGGCGTGAGATGTCGGGTCGGACGTTTTACATCGGCGAGCTGGCGCGGGCCGTGGGGGTGAAGCCCCAGACGGTTCGCTATTACGAGCGGGAGGGATTGTTGGGACGGGCGGCGCGGACGCGTTCGGGCTACCGCCTCTACGATGAGGAGGCGCTCTTGCGGCTGCGCTTCATTCGAGCGGCGCAAGCGCTGGGGCTGTCGCTGGCGGAGATTCGAGAGCTTGTGGTGCTCAGCCGCGAGGGACGGTCCCCGTGCGCGCGAGTCCGAACCTTGCTCCGAGAAAAGCTTCGGGCGCTGGATCAGAAGATCGCCGAGCTGCGAGCCTTTCGCCGGGAGCTGGCCGCTCGACTCGCTCAATTGGACGCGATGCCCGATCAAGCAGACTCCTCGCCCTACGTCTGCTCGCTCATCATGACGCTGGCCCGGCGTCACCGTCCAGATCACGGAAAGGAGGGATGACCTATGCGACGAACCCGTCGGATCGTGCTGTTGCTGGCCTTGAGCGTGGCGATCGGATCGGGAGCACTCTATGGGTTCAAGGTGTCGTCCGAGAGCCCGGCGAGCTGCCCGGGTCGGATCGTCTGCCCGCTCACGGGCAAGATCATCTGTCGCGACGCCTGTCCGCTGAAGAAGTGACGGCGTCGGTCACCGCAGGGGAGCGCCTGCGAGGGCGCTCCCTCGTGGAGGGAAGGAGGCTGAGATAGAGAAGCGGCGCGCTATGGTTCGCCGGTGGGGGCCAATCTACAGTGGGGTGGCGGTGCTGGCATCGCTCCCCTGGTGCTGACTGGCGCCGACGGTGTTCGCCCTGCTCGGGACAGCAGGGACCGTCGCCGCGCACATGATCTTCGTCCGCGGGAATGCGATCTTCGAGGGCCTCACCGTGTACGCTCTGCTGCGCGCGCATTATCTGGTGAACGTGAGGGGGCAGGGAGGGCGAACGGCTCGCTTCACGGTGTGGGCGGGGACACTCGTCTCGGCCTTGCTTTGGAGCTTTCGCCTCTTTTGACCGGGAACCGTCACATGCCCTATCGGCCGGAAACTTCGGAATTCGTAGCGGCCTTTGCCTCGACGGCAGAGCCTCAGGAAAAGCCAGCAGGAAAGCCTGCGCCATTCCGGAGAGCGCGGTCCTGGAGCGCGGCGCTTTTGTTCCTCGGCGGCGTGGGGCTTTCATCGGCTGAACTGCGCGCCCAGACCATCGTGGCTCCGAGCGCGCGCACGCTCTTCAATCGGGCGACGCTTGTGCGCTTGTCGGTCGAAGTCCGGCATTCGTCCCTTCGAACAGACGGAAGATCAACCGCTGTCACTCAGTATGTCCCGGTGCTGGCCGTCGTCTATGGATTTCGCCCGAACTGGACGATCATCGTGGCTCAGCCTTACGCGGTCGTAGATGTGACCAACCGGATGGGGGATGAAACCCGACGAGAGAGCTTGAACGGCCTGGCTGATACGCGGGTGTTTATTCAATACGATGGGCTTTACAGGCGCAACACGCCCGGCGGGCTGACGCGGCTATCGGCGGTCTTTGGTGTGCAGGTCCCCACCGGTGCCGATCGGTTCTCAACAGGTGCGGTGGCTTATACTGGCGGAATGATCTTCCAGAAAGCGGTGAGGTTGAAGCATGTCTTCACCGGAGATTTCGAATATACTCGTGCGACCGAGAACCGTCGGGGCCTCTCGATGGGCGACCGGATCCGGTTTGACGCCGCTCTGTCGCGCTTTGTTATTTCCCAGGATAAAGCTCCGCCTGGCGCGAGTTGGCCGCGCAAGGCCTTCGATCGCATCTTTCGTTACGGAGCGTACTTCGTCCTGGAACTCAACGGCACTTGGCAGGCTCGCGCCCGCACTCGCGGAACTCCGATTCCCGACAGCGGCGGGACGATGCTCTCGGTGTCGCCGGGAATCCAGTGGTTTTTGAGCAACGCGTTTTTGGTCGAGATTTCCGCCCCGATTCCAGTCGTCAAGGCGCTCAGCGGGAAGCAGCCCAAACCCAACTCGACGTTTCTCTTGGGATTCCGGATTCTGTTTTTCTGAGTATGAGACGACGAAACATTCAGCCTCTTTGGAGGGTTTGAATATGAGAAAGCAAGGCATGTGGCTTCTGTTTGTATTTTGCCTTCTTACCGCCGTGCCGGTGTCGGCCCAGGTCGAGAAGGCGAGGGTCAAAATTGACGGCATGATCTGAGGTCTCTGAGCGCGAGGGGCTCAGAGAGCCCTCCAACGCCTGGATGGCGTTGATCGTGTCGAGGTGAATTTGGTGAAAGGGGAAGCCGAAGTATTTTCCAAGCCCGAGAAGTCTTTCGATCCTGTCCTGATCCCTAAGGCTCTTCGGGAGGCCGGCTTCACGGCGACCGAGGTCGTGGTGACGGCTGAGGGAACTCTGATCAAGGGGGAGGAAGCCTTCACACTGGATGTTCCGGGACTGGCGCACCCGTTTGTGCTGGCCGGCGGAGCACAGGCCGACACGCTCAGAAAACGGACAGACCTCGTGGGGAAGAAAATCCGCGTGACCGGGAAGCTTCATCCCAGCCATGCGGATCATCCGCCCGGCCTTACGGTCGAGAGCTTTGAGCAGTTGCGCGAGGATGGTCTCGGCCTCGGCGGGAAAATGGTGTTGCGCCTGGTGGGGCGGAGAATGTGACCTAAGGGCGACCAAATCAAAGTGTCGTCGAGCAAAAATTAGAGCTTGACTCTGGAGGCGAGTCCAGGGTTTATACTTCCGATTGTGAAAACGAGCGGAGCAGAAGCGACGCTGTTGAAGATCGGGCAGGTGGCCGCCGAATGCGGCGTGAGCGTGGATACGCTCCGCTACTACGAGCGGTTGGGGCTTGTGCCCAAACCGGTGCGCACGGCGAGCGGGTATCGGCTCTACGATCGGCGCATCCTGGAGCGCTTGAGCTTCATCAAGCGGGCGCAGAGCTTCGGCTTCACGCTCGAGGAGATCAAACAGTTGCTCCAATTGCCGACGGCAGAACCGCGGACGTGCGCGGAAGTTCTTCAGGTGATCGAGCACAAGCTCGACGACCTCGATCGGCGATACGAAGAGATCAAGCGGCTGCGGCGGGAGCTGGCGGCCTACAAGGCCGAGTGCGAGCGGGCTCTCGCCGGGCGGAAGAGTTGTCCGGTCATCGAAGATTTTCTTCACCCTTCCTCTCGCGCGGCAAAGCCCCGGCGGGGGCGGAAGCGAGAGTGAACGGATGTCGTGGAAGGAGGGACGATGAGAGAGAAGATCACACTGGGGGCATCACTCATTGGGGCGATCGCGGCGTCGCTCTGCTGCACGGGGCCGCTTGTGGCTGCGCTCCTTGGCCTGGGCAGTTTCGGCGCGGCGGCGGCCTTCGAGGCCTGGCGACCATATTTGCTCGGCGTCACGGCAGTGCTGCTTCTCGCAGCGTTTTATTTCACCTACCGCCGGCCAAAGGTCGCTTGCGCCGAGGGCGCGTGCGCGACGTCCGAGGCTTCGCGGTGGAGCAAGCTCGCGCTGTGGATCGCTGCGGGCGCCGTCATAGCACTTGCGGCCTTTCCGTATTATTCGGGGCGGCTGTGGGCGGCGCTCGGTCGCCACGCGGGCGGGCCATCGGCGTCACACGCGCAGGCGGCGACCGGCCGAATCATCACGGCGCGAATGGCCGTCACGGGGATGACCTGCGGCGGGTGCGCAACTGCGCTGGAAGCAGCGCTCAGAGAGATCTCCGGAGTGCAATTGGCGGCGGCGAGCTACGAGAAAGGCGAAGCCACCGTCGAGTACGATCCGGCGCGGGTCAAGTTAGAAAAGCTTGTGGAAACGGTCAAGGAGACCGGATTCACGGTCGAAGCTGTGACGGCGACCATCCCTGTCGAAGGGATGACCTGTGCCGGGTGCGCGGTGTCGGTCCGGCAGGCGCTCCTGCAGCGCGATGGGGTGAAGGCTGTGGAAGTCAGTGTCGAGAAGAAGCACGCCGTCGTGACGTTCGATCCGGCCCGCCTCACCCTCGAGCAAGTGGCCGACGCGATCAACAAAACGGGTTTCAAGGCCCTCCTGTGAGGAGCGCGATCATGGGGATGGCTTATGCCTATCCGAGCCGTTGCTCGAACGTGAGCGACGCGGGTACCTCAAGCGATCTCGAGATCGCTTGGAGTCCCCACATGGTCTGACGTGCGAGCCCGGTTGGTCGAGGAGGTGGAAGACTCATGTCCGAGTGTTGCCAGGTGCCGATCGTGGCCAATTCAGCTCACTGCCGCTTGTGCGGGCGGAAAGGACAGTCCGTCACGCGGCGGACGATGGAACACTTGCTCGTGGATTCGGCGAGGGCCCGCCTCGAGGATCATCCCTACTTTTTCTGCGCGACGCCGACCTGTCCGGTCGTCTACTTTTCCAACGAGGCGGATTCCTACTTCTGCAAAGGTGATGTGCGCGTGCGGGTGGGAGTGAAGGAAACCGAAGATCCGGTGCCGATCTGCTATTGCTTCGGCATCACGGAGAAGATGGTGCGCGATGAGATCGCAGCGACGGGACGGACGACGATTCCCGATTACATCAAGGCGCAAATCAAATCGGGCCGATGCGCTTGTGAGATCATGAATCCTTCGGGCCGATGCTGCCTCGGCGTCGTGACCGGGATCGCGCTCAGACTAGTGAAGCGATCGGGCTCGACAAGGAAGCGGGAAGAATCTATTGCGGCCTCGATGCCCGAGTGCTGCGCGGTGACGAAGTCGTGAGGTGGGGTCATGAGCACAGACTGTTGCGGCGCGGTCGGGCCGAAAGATCTCGTGGCGAACCGGTGGATTTCGCCGGTTGTATGGAGACTGCTGCTTATAGGGAGTTTCGGCTTAACATCTCAACGCTCCAGCCAATAACCCGGCTGGTTCACCGAGAAAAGGTCAAATACGCCTGTAGGAGTGAAGGCAGAGTGATCCCCAACGGGGGCCTATGTGATCTATAGATCGCATGGGGTGCCCAAAGCTCCACGGGGTGAGAGAGCCCCCGTGCGCCTTGGAAAAGGCACCGGTCCGCCCTTCGAGCCTGGAGGGCGGAATAAGAACCGTTGTGAAGGCGAGTTATTGCGTCTCGGTGGAGCTTGATCGAGATGAACCGCTGCACTCCTGGCATGCTGTCCGAGGCGATGACACGTCGCACCTTTGGAGCTTGAGATGCTGGTGCCCCACGCGATCTGAGGAATCGTGTGGAGACTCCGAGGGCTGGGTCTCACTCAAGAGGTCCTTGACTCTGGAGCTTGCTCTAGGGCTTACAATCCGAACCTGGGAGGTCAGCGATGACGGACAAAGCCGTGCTCAAGATCGGCGAAGTGGCTGCGCGAAGTGGCGTCGGCATTGACACCTTTCGCTACGATGAGCGGCTCGGCTTGTCGCCTCGAGCGGTGCACACCCGGAGCGGTTATCGCGTGTATGATCCGAACGCGATTGATCGAATCGCCTTCATTAAGCGGGCCAAGAGCTTCGGTTTCGCCCTCAATGAAATCTGCGATCTCGTCCGGGCTGAGACCGCAGACCCTGAAACCTGCTTCACTGTGTTGCGGGTGATTGAACGAAAGCTTGGTGATCTGAATCGCCGACATGCAGAGATCAAACGACTGAGGCGAGAGCTGGCCGTCTACAAAGCCACCGGCGAGCGGGCCATCGCCGACGACAAGGCTCGTCCGGTCATCGAGGATTTTCTTCAGGGCTCCTATCAACGAACGGGCAACGGAGGGAACAAAACATGAAAAGGGAGACAACGCTCGTAGCATCCGTGATCGCGGCGATCACGGCTTCGCTCTGCTGCCTGGGGCCGATTGTGGCCGCGGTCGTTGGCCTGGGCAGTTTTGGGGCGGCGGCTGTGTTCGAGACCTGGCGGCCCTATCTGCTAGGGGTGACCTTTGGGCTGCTCGGGCTGGGGTTTTACTTCACCTATCGCAAGCAGGAAGTACACTGCGCCGATAGGAGTGTATGCGCGACGCGCCCTTCAGTAGGTCGGTGGAATAAAATCCTGCTGTGGCTGGCAACAGGTCTCGTCATCGCCTTCGCCACGTTTCCGTATTACTCCGGAGCAGTCTGGAGGTTCTTGTTGACTAAAGGGGAAACGCAAGCGATAACCGATCCGGCAGCCCCAGGCGATTCGCCGTCACGATCGAATGAATTCGCCGTGGCGGGCCAAGCCCAACAGCCATCGTCACCAGCGGAGGAACCTCAAACCAGCTCGCCCAAGCTGGCGGCCGAATCTGCACGAGATAGAGGGGCCGTTCGGAGGTCAATCTCAGCATCGAAAACATACGGAGGGACTGTTCAGAGGGCGGGCTCAGCATCAAAACCCCTGGCGGCCAACTCGCCATCCACCACCGCCGCAATCCGCAATCCGCAAGACGTGCCCGCCCTGACACGCGCAACGATTGAAATTCAAGGCATGCATTGTGCCGGCTGTGCGGTGAATGTTGAGCAAGCACTCAAGCGACTGCCGGGCGTTAAAGCTGTCGTAGCAAGCTATGAAAAAGGTCAGGCCGTAGTTGAGTACGATCCAGCGAAAGTCAAGCCGGAACAGCTCAAAGCCGCTATTGACGGGATCGGATACAAGGTCGGAGCGGTGCACACAGCGCAACCGTGATTTTGAAATTCTTCCCCGGTTTATCCGAGCCAGGGAGGAAAGAGGAAGCGCAAGCTGTCGGCTTGCGCCACAGGAATACTTTCGGAGGGAGAAAAGATGGCAAGAGACACAAGAATGGGAATGATCACGGTAGACTTGGCAGAGTTGAGTCCTGAGATTCATGACGCCTTGGCTCACATTCGGGAAGTCGCCTATGCCGATGGCATCTTCCCCGCGAAAGTGAAGGTGCTCACGGCGCTCGCCATTTCCACCATCATCAAGTGCGAGCCGTGCGTGCGGATGTATGTGGAGAAAGCCATAGCCCTCGGCGTCACACGCGAAGAGATGGTCGAGATGCTCAACGTCGCGATGGCCATGGGCGGCTGCCCGGGCGAGGCTTGGGTGCATAAAGCCCTACTGCTCTATGAGAGCCAAGTGCAAAGGCGACTGGCGACGGTCTCCAGCGACGCCTGCTGCGCGTAGTCGGTCGCGCGTCGGCCGGAGTCGGCCTTTGACCGATCGAAGCCTTGAGAGAAAGGAGGTGTTCGCTATGAGGAGCAAGATCACTACCCTGCCTCTTGTGCTCGTCGCTTGTTGCGTTTTACTCCTTGCCGATCCCCCCGCAGTGGCGCAAAGAGCGGGCGAGCCGGTGGTCGTGAAATCAAAAAACAGTTTTGCCGATACGGTATCCAAGCTGAAGAGTGCCATTCAGCAGAACCAGATGATGGTGCTGTTCGAGGCAAATCATAAAAACATGATGGCGATGGTCGGCGTGGAGAGCAAAAACAGCGTCACCGTTCTCTTTGGCCGTCCGCAGATGGGGGCCATGCTGATGG
Organism: bacterium HR08; assembly: GCA_002898775.1. GTDB lineage: Bacteria > Acidobacteriota > Blastocatellia > HR10 > HR10 > HR10. The sequence continues at coordinate 12,485 of BEHK01000001.1, forward strand.
GCGCGGAGCCGAAAGCGGCGCTGGAGATGCCCATGCGCATCGCTGTGCGCGAGCTGGATAACGGTGAGATTGTGGTCATCTACTACAAGCCGTCATATCTGCTCTCGCATTACAAGAACGCCAAGCTCGATCCGATCGGCCGGCAGATGGACGCCATGCTGCAGAAGCTCGTAGACGCGGCGACAAAGTGAGAGCCGGACCAGGGGCGGTAGCACCGTCGCTGTTCCCAAGAGAGGGCTTCCCGCCTTAGCTCGATAAGGCCAGAGAGGTTGCCATGCCGGCGGCCCGCACAGAGAGACTGAAGCGCCTGGCTCTCATCGCGGGAGTCATCATTGCCGGCATGGCCAAAACCGACCTGCTGGTTGAAAGGGGAGCGATCGTCGCGGCACAGTTGAAATCGCGGGAGGTTAAACAACCGCCTGAGATTCCTCTCGGCCCAGATGGAAAGTACGCATTAGAGACATGCACCCGCTGCCATGAGGCCTCTCGCTGGGAGATCGAAGCCAGCGTTCATGGTCCGGAGTTTCTCAGGCGCAAGGGAATCTCGGCAGAAAAGGCGCGCGAGATCACCTGCCTGACCTGCCACGATTCGCACGGGAAAAGCGAGTTCGCAGCCGCCAACTTCCCCATCACATCAGGTCGCGATGTCGCCACCTGCTCGAAATGTCATGGGCGAGAGCGCTGGGTCTTCTTCAACCACTTTCATGGGAAGTACTTTGCTCTGAAAAAGCGCAATATCCCCACCTGCACATATTGCCATGTGGGTCATGAACTGCCACGCGACAACCCGATTTCGCCCATCAACGTTGCCAACGTCGGGCGCATATGTGCCGGATGTCATGGGGGGAGCGACGAGCAAGCTAAGGTCATCATGGCCGCCAATCTCGGAACGCCTTCCACCTCGCGGGCACTGTATCGAAAGAACCTCTTTGGCATCGGCTGGTTGGCCCTGCCCATTAAAGCTTTCTACTCCCTCCTGACGGTGGTGATCTTATTGTTTGGTTTCACGTGCTTGCGGGAACTCTACTACACCCTCAAGGGGGATTTATCGCCCTCAACTTCAGGTCTGTTCACCGGCTGGTTGGCGGTTCAGACCATCCTCCTTTTCATGTTCTACACGCTGCTCGATAGCTCTGGAATTACGCTCCTGTACGCGTACACTCACGGTGACCTCATTTCCAACGTGATGATCCGCATCACGGAACCGCTCCGTCAATTCTTCGGGAGTGCAGATGCCCGGAGCTTGATGCACCGGCTGGCCGGACTGGCTTTGATTCTGGGATTCACCGGGCACGTTATCTACCTGGCCATGCATCGCGACGTCTTCCGACGGTTGCGGATCCAAAGAGAAGATCTCAGGCAAGCGTTCGATGAGTTGAGACGGCGTAAGCCACCGGAGACCGACTGGAAGGTTAAGGTCGCCTACTGGCTGGTCACCTTTTTGGTAGCCGTCATGCTGCTGACGGGGGTTGGCGAGTGGGCTGCGTTCGAGTTGATGAAATACGTGTCCTACCAGGTGGTGGAGTACAACAACCTCATCCATGAGTGGAACGGTCGCACCCTCAGCCTGTTCCTCTACGGCATCGTGGTGTTCTTCTTCGGACTCCTGCGGCCTTTGGCGATCCGGCTGGGCCGCTGGGTGAGCGGGAGAGAAATGCCGACAAGGGAAAGGAGGTGATCCGTTATGGAGAGGAAGGTAAAGGTTGGTGCCGTTCTGGCGCTCCTCATTTTGGCCGGAGTGCTTTGGCTCGCCCTGCCCTCGGGCGGGCTCGTTCCTGAGGACGTATCGGTTTCAGCCTCCGAGTTGCCATCGGCGGAGACGTGCAAACCGTGCCACGAGGAGATCTATAATCAGTGGCGAGAGTCGTATCACGCCCGCTCGATTCACGAGCCTACCTTCCGAGCCATGCTGACCATCTTTGCCTACAACACGCGCGGGACGAATCCCGAGGTGTGGGGCCCGAATTATGAGTTCTGTTTTAACTGCCATGCGCCGGAAGTGAAAGTCAAAAACAATGCCGCCGAGCTGGCCCGCCAAATCCGCAACGGCGAGAAGATCACGAGCGAAGGGATCACCTGCACGGTCTGTCACTCCATCGAGTGGGTGACGGACATTCCGGATCCCAATGTGCCGGTCGCATTCGATGTGGGTCCGACACTGCCCTACCACAAAGTGAAAAAGACCGCCTTGTTCGAGCAATCGGTGCTTTGCTCGCCCTGTCACGATTACAACAATCCGTATGCGGTCGTGGCCCATCAGGTCTATAAATCCGATCCCGGGGTCACGGGCGTGCCGTGCTGTACGGTCAACCGAGACTGGAAAAAGACTTCGTATGCCCAAAAAGGCATCACCTGCCAATCCTGCCACATGCGCGAAGAACAGCAGGTCGTCCAGTTAAGTGGGTTCGATAAGTTTAAAAACATGCTGTACGCCCTGACGGGGCTGACGCGATATCGAGATGACCGGCGGCGCGTCAGTCATACCTTCCCTGGCGGGCGCTCCGAAGAGATGCTCAAGCGCGCCGTAAAGATGGAGATCGAAGCCGAATCCGCGGGAGACGACATCAAGGCGACCGTCGCTTTGAGAAACCTCACTGGCCATAGCATCCCCAACGGCTGACCGCCGAGGACGCGCATCGTGCTCAGGTTCTGGGCACAGGACGAACACGGCAATGAACTCTTCTCCGACACGAGAGAATACGGGTTCAACTTCGTTGATCCGAAAGGCAACGAGCCGGCCATGGTGGATAGCACAAGCGGTCGAGGGTATGAGGTTGTGCTTGAACCCGAGGTGACGCGGCGCGAGTCGTTCGCTTTCCCCCGGCCTGAAGGGAGCCGGCGGCTTGAGCTGAAGGCGACTCTGACGTACATCTTCTTCGTTCCACCGCCGCCGGACGCCATGAACCGAATGCAACAGGACATCATCGCTCGGATACAAACCGCTAAGACGCCAGAGGAGAAGGATCGAATTCTGAACGAAGAGATTCCGGCGCGGATGCGGTCCATGAATATCTTGGCGACAACCTATCCGCCGGTGGTCATGGCGTCCGTGACGAAGGCCTTGGAGATCGGGAGGCGTTGAGCGGGCCCGATTCCTCTGGTCTGTGAAACACCAGAGCATCGGGATATTTCACCGCCCATTTGATTGGAGAGGCGGACGGACAATGGTGCTCAATCGGAGGTGTCTATGGCCAGGGAAAGTTTCTGGTGCTTGCGTCAGGTGTGTATCCTCGATGGCTTGAGCGAGCACGAGCTACAGGAGCTCTCGCGGATCGCGCCGATGCGTCATTTCAAGGCAGGCCAGTTCATTTACCACATCGGCCAGCGGGCCGATATGCTCTACATTATCGGGGAAGGGGAGGTGACGATCTCGACGGTCACGCCCGAGGGGAAAGAGCTCATCCTTGGTCTGTTCAAAAACGGCGATGTCTTCGGCGAGCTGTTCGCACCCGAAGTGGCGTGCGGAAAGACGGAGGCGAAAGCGCATACCGATGTCTGGCTGTGCGCGCTCACGGAGCGGGATTTCGTCTCGATATGCAAGCGCCAGCCGGAAGTGGCCATCAACTTCATTCGCGTGCTCATGCGACGGGTGCACGAGCTGCAAGAGGAGGTCGAAGACCTGGCGTTCGCGACGGCCCGCGAGCGATTCGTGAAGCTGCTCCACAGGCTGTGCGCGGAATCTCAGCAAGAGGCCGCAAAAGCGCCGGAGTGCGTCGTTCGATATTCTCAAGAGGAACTGGCGCGCATGCTCGGCCTCACCCGCGAGCGCGTGAACGCCGTCATCGCTGAGCTGAAGGAGCGAGGCGTCCTCCGCTCGCACTACGGCTACCTCACGGTCGATCGAAGTCGCCTGCGCTCGCTTCTTCCGTCGGAAGAAGCGGCCAATTCAGCGTTCCGAACAGGCTATCCCATACGGGCGGCGGGACGGTGAACCCGTAGCAGATGAGGGGCCGATCATCACGTCGCCGGTGGTGTTCGATCTGACGGGCGCGGAGGCGACCGATCACCGGCACTCGCAAGAGCACGGCGTCCACCAGATTGACGCGAACGAACCCGTGCGCCGTCTCGAAGAAAACGAGATGCGCGGTCACGTCGAGGAAAAAGGCTGCCATCGCGGGCTTCGGAAGAATGAGCACGGCGACCAGATAGGAGACGGAAAACAGAACCAGGAACACAGACCACTGTCCGACAATATGCCCGAGCGCCTGCGGATCATTGGATTGAAAATGCTCGCCGGAAAAATCCGATGATGCCCCAGATGGTGGGCTCGAATGAACCGAGGTCCGGTCAATCTCCGATGCATGGCCAGGGGGTGCCACAGGTATTCGAAAAGATTCGCATAGAAAGCTCCTGCCCCGATCCAGATCCACCCCAAGGGCGAAGCGCTGAGAGGGGAAAGACGCGGACGGTGGAAGATCATTGTTGCCGCTTAGGTGAGGACGGCGGCGGAAGCGACCTTGTGGAGCGGCCACGCCCTCATAAGGGGTCCTTTGCCGGCACGCTCGATTCCTCCGGCGGCGAAACCGGATGAACCTCATCGCCACCCGACCGACCGTCGGAGTCCACGCCCTCAAGCACGCGCGGTGACGGGCGTCGGTTCCAGTCCGGCGGCGTAGCCGGTTCATCCGAAAGAAGGGAGATCACAGAAGCTCGTCGCTGGTGACGCCACTTCATGATCATAGCCAGGATCACGACGGCGAGGGCAAAGCCCACAAATCCCAGAGTGAGAAAGTCCGAATGGCTTGACATCATTTTCTCCCCCTTTTCTCCTCCCCCGACGACCCTTCCAGAAGCCGAAGCGCGATCGGGGGGAGGTCCTGTTCCTTTTCAAAGCGAGACCGTTCACTTCGTCGCCCATCCGGCTCATCCGCCCGATCCTCAGATGAAGGACGCGGCTGCCACATTGTTTCCTCTCGGCGCATGATCTCTCGTGCGATCTCGATGACGAATCGCCCGATGAGCAGGAGTCCAATCCCACCATAAAGCAGAACGAAGAGTATCAGGATGATGAACGGAAGCCTCATCTTTTCCCCTCATTTGTCCTCAGAAAGCCGAGCCGAGCGCGGGCCCGATGGCGCGATGCCTATGCCGAGAGGGCGGCCGGTCACGCGTTTCGCCGGAGGAGATCGTTCGGCCAAACCGATGCCAAGGAGAAGGCGCTTTCGCGGTTCCCATGAGGAGTCAAAGCGTTCGCGAGCCAGGGGCGCGGCTTTTCGGCCGGGAAAAGGACGGGCGATCGCCCATGGGGATGAGCCGACGAGGCGTTCGCGCACCGTGGGCGTGGGCCTTCGGCCAGGAGGCCAACCCCGCGCCACCCGGACTGGTTCGATCGCCCGCTTCGGATTCAAACGGTCCTCGTTCATTCCACTTCGGAATCTTAGCCGGAAGATCGGCGATTTCTGCGAAGGATTTCACATTCTGCTCGCACAAGCGGTTGGGGCCGTACCGGACATCTCCATGGGGCGAAAGAAGGGCTTGAGCCTGGAGCAACTCCAGGGTTTATCCTAAAGCTGCAGGACCGAAGAAGAGAAAGGGCTATGAAGAAGATCAGCCTCGATCACCTTCGCCCTCCGGATCGGGCGCGACTTGACGCGCTCGTCGGGCAAGTCGAACAGGCGGTGCCGATTCTTCGAGAGCGCAGTGTGCCCTTGAGCCCACAAGAGCGGCAAGTCTGGCAGGCCGTTTTACATAGGTTCGCTCAGTTCGGGCGGGCACCGACGGTCGGGGAGTTGTCCAGCGGCCGAACTGGCCTCTCACCAGAAGTCACTCACGCATGCTTGGAGCGATTAGCTGCGAAAGATGTCATCGTGCTCGATGAGCGGTCAGGCGAAATTCTCGGCGCGTATCCCTTCTCTGCCCGTCCGACGCGCCATCGGGTGAGCTTTGACGCTCAGACCGTCTATGCCATGTGCGCCGTGGATGCTCTCGGCATCGCCGTAATGCTTGGCCGAGAGGTTCGAATCGAGTCGCGCTGTCCACTGTGCGGCGGAGCCATCAACGTGAAGGCAGACGCTGAAGGAATAACCCACTTGGAGCCGGCGTCGGCCGTGGTTTGGTTGGGTGAACCGAGGGCACGAGCGACTTGCTGCGCCGATTGGCTTTGCCCGGAGATCAACTTCTTCTGTTCGGATGAACATGTGAATCAGTGGCGGCTGGGGCAAGCCGAAGCGAGCGGTTATACACTCATGCCTCTTGAGGCGCTCTACCTGGCCAGTCGCTTCTTTGCCGGTTTGCTTCAGCGGCATCCTGAAGAAGGAGGGAAGATATGAAAAGCGTCTCCTTGGTCATGCTCGGCATCCTCTGCATGCCCGTGTGCACTTTGGCACAAACCTCGCCGCTCCACCTCAGGGTGGTCGGCGATGTGGAAGCGAACAAGGCACTCAAGATCCTTTGACCGAGCACGGTGAGCGGCATGCTCCAACGCCAGGCTGGCGTTGAAAAAGCGACCTACTCCCGTGACGGTGTAGTCGAAATTGAAGCGAAGACCGAAGCTCCGTTTGAAGTGAAGCGAATCCTTTCGGTGCTCAAAGACGAAATGGGTTTTGATCCGATTCGGGAGATCGAGGTCACGGTCGTTGGCCAGCTCAGCTCAACTTCGGCAGGATGGATCGTGAAACCGAAAAATAGCGTCGAGGCGTTCGCCCTGGTCGAGAATGAAGAACTCCAGGGGCTCAAGGCAAGAGAGAACATCGAACACCAAGAGATCAGGCTGACAGGGAGGCTTCAGAAGCGAGCCGATGGTACGCTCGCCCTCAAAGTCGAGGCGGTGGAGAGGTGAACAGATGAATTCTTGGAAAATCATCATTCCGGCTTTCATCGCCTTGGCCATCTGCTGTCTCGGCCCGCGGCTCATCGCGCTCATCGGAGCCGGGCTGCTCTGGTTGGCAGCGCCGCTGGGAGAGTTCGGTTGGTTGATTGTCCCGGGAGCGATTCTCCTGCTCGCGTTGGCGTGGCGAGAACGCCGAAGCCGACGGGCATGCTGTCGCGTGAAAAGTTCGAATCCAGATGAACCGTAGAAGCACCAACGATGTTCGAGTATCTCACCGAGTACTGGTTTGCTTTCCCGGTCGTGGCGCTGGGCTGCACGATGACGATCATGGGTGGCGTCGGGGGCAATGTCGTCTGCGGGCCGTTTTTCATGCTGGTGCTGAAATTGTCACCGGAAGCGGCAATTGGAACGGCGTTGGTCACCGAAGTCTTCAGTATGTCGAGCGGCGTCATCGGCTACGGACGGCGCAAGCTGATAGACTACAAACTGGCATTGTTTTTAGCCCTGGGAGCTGTGCCAGCGGCCATCGTCGGCTCATTGCTTTCTGTGCATGCGCCGGGGACTTTCCTGAAGATCATCTTCGGCGGAGCCATCATGATCATTGCTTGGCTGCTGTATCGCTCGCCGAACGAGACCGTCCTTGCCGCTCAAGAGGCGATCGTGAATCCTGGAGTGCCCGGCGTGCGCACGCGCATTGATCGTCAGGGCCGCGTCTCCTCGTACCGGGTGTGTCGGCGAGGACAACTCTTGGGCATCAGCGTGCTCGCCGGATTAGGGTCGGGGCTTGTCGCCATCGGTGGCGGCGAACTGAACACGCCGGCGATGGTGCTCCGTTGCAAAATTCCGGTTCGCATTGCGGCCGCGACGGCTGTGTTCACCATGGCCCTGACCGTCATGGCAGGTGCGAGCACGCACGTCCTTGTTGGTCGGCCCGTTTGGAACCCTGCTCTCTGGACCATCCCCGGAGCCATCCTCGGTGGGCAATTGGGGAGCTATCTGGCCAGCCGCATCGAATCGGAGGCGCTGAAGCGGTGGCTTTCGCTTCTCTTCGTGCTGGTCGGTATGGTGATGATCGCGGACGCCGTATTTCTGAAGTAGGAGCGACCCGCCGGGTCGCCCCTGCCCGGAGATCGTCAGCCGATGGAAAAAATCGTCTCGCTTTTCGAGCACTACGGATACGTGGTCGTCTTCCTCGGCGTCTTCCTGGATACGGTCGGCCTCCCCTTTCCGGGCGAGATCGCTTTGTTCATCGCCGGAGCCCTCAGCTTCAGGGGGAGACTGAACCTTCTCGTGGTCATTTTCCTCGGAACGGTTGCCGCGATACTTGGTGACAGCCTGATGTTTCTCATCGGTCGGATGGTGACCGAAGCCCGCGAGCAGCGCACGGTGGAACTCTATTGCCGGTGGACCGCGTGCACATTAGGATCAAGCTATTGTTATCAGCGGGCGCGCCGCTCTGTGGAACGATTTCGCGCTCGCGTGCTCCTGCTGGCCAAGTTTATTCTCGGCGCGCGACAATTCATCCCGCCGATAGCCGGGATGGCGCGGATGCGGCCGCTCCAGTTCATCGGCTGGGATGCCCTTGGCGTTCTCCTCTGGGTGGCAGTAGTGTCGTCCCTTGGGTATTGGTCGCGGAGTCATCTCGAATCCGTCCTGGCCGGTTTCGAGCGGTTGAAATCCATCTTCTCGATAGCCATGGCCTCGGGTGTGATGGGGTACTTTTTCTGGAAGATTTATCGGCTTCAGCGGTTCGGCCCGCCGAAGGCCGATCAGAGGGTGATCGAAGCCGGTCGGCAGCATCCTTCGGATCTCAAGGAGTCGGCACGATGAACGCAAAAGACGGCTGCGCCTTCGGCCAACCGGGAATTCCGCCTCGATGGACCTCAAGCTCGAAGGAGGGAGTGGGAACAGCTTACAGCACGTCCAGTCGCGTCTGGTTTACCATCTCACATGGCATCCTCAACGAGGTCTATTATCCGACGATTGACCGCCCGCAGATCAGAGACCTCGAGTTCCTCATCAGCGATGGTGAGACCTTCTTTCACGAAGAGAAGCGCCACCTCGTCCACCAGATCGAGTACATCGAGCGTCATACGCTGGGCTATCGCATCACGAGCACCGACCCGCAGGGGCGATATCGGATCATCAAAGAGATCATCGCGGACCCTCATGCCCCTTGTGTGCTCATACACGCCAGGATCGAAACGGCCGCGGAGTGGTCGGATCGCTTGCAGGTTTATGCGTTGCTTGCGCCACATCTGGAAGTGGGAGGTTGGGGCAACTCGGCTCGAAAGTTTCGCGTTGCGGGAAGCGATGTCCTCGTAGCTTGGAAAGGCCGGACCTATCTGGCTATGGGAACGAACGTAGGTTTCGCTAAGACATCCTGTGGATACGTGGGCGCAAGCGACGGCTGGCAAGATCTAAACGACAACTTTCAGATGGACTGGCAGTTCGAACGGGCTGAGGACGGGAATGTTGCCGTCATCGGACAGATCGCCCTGACCAAAGATAAGGAATTCACCTTAGGATTGGCCTTTGGAGACGGACTGCACGCAGCGGTGACAACTCTGATTCAATCGTTAAGTGTGCCTTTTGCCGAACAGAGGGAGAAATATATCGAGCAATGGCATCGCGTCTGCTGCGATATCCTTGATTTGGATGGGTACTCCTGCGACGGTGGGCGCCTGTATCGTATCAGCCACAGCTTGTTGCTGGCGCACGAGGATAAGACGTTCGCCGGGGCTCTGATCGCCTCGGCGAGCATCCCGTGGGGAGACGCGAAGGGTGATGAGGATCTCGGCGGCTACCATCTGGTATGGACTCGTGACATGGTTCACAGTGCCACGGGGCTTTTAGCCTGTGGCGACGCGGTGACGCCACGTCGGGCGCTCATCTATCTGGCCTGCTCGCAGCGCGCCGACGGAGGCTTTCCGCAAAACTTCTGGCTCGATGGAACGCCGTACTGGAACGGCATCCAGCTTGACGAGGTGGCCTTCCCCGTGATGTTGGCCTGGCGGTTGTGGAAGGCCGATGCGCTGGGTGAGTTCGACCCTTATCCGATGGTCCGGGCAGCCGCCGCGTACTTGATTCGCCAAGGTCCGGCGACGCAGCAAGAGCGCTGGGAGGAAAACAGCGGATATTCGCCCTCGACGCTCGCCGCGACCATTGCCGCGCTGATCTGCGCCGCAGACTTCGCCCGCTCGCGCGATCACCGGGAAGCGGCTCTTTTCCTCGAAGAGTATGCTGACTTCTTGGAATCACACGTCGAGCGCTGGACGGTGACGACACAAGGGAGTTTGGTACAAGGGATCTCAAGGCATTACATTCGTATTCTTCCCACGGACATTAATGACCCTGCGCCGGAGGAGGACCCGAATCGCGGCGTGCTTCAGATTCGCAACAGACCTCCGGGCGAAAAGTGGGAGTTTCCGGCAAAAGATATCGTTGATGCGGGCTTCTTGGAATTAGTCCGTTACGGCATACGTAAACCGGGAGACCCGCTCATCGAAGACTCGCTCGAAGTTGTGGACGCTGTGCTCAAGGTGGATACGCCCTTTGGTCCCTGCTGGCGCCGCTACAACTACGATGGATACGGGACGCGTCCGGACGGCGGCCCGTTTGAGGGATGGGGAAAGGGGCGAGCGTGGCCGCTTCTTACCGGTGAGCGAGGTCACTATGAGCTTGCTGCTGGCCGCGATGTGAGACCGTATATCCGGGCGATGGAGTGCTTCGCTTCCAGAGGGGGCATGCTTCCTGAGCAAGTGTGGGACGAGCCGGACCGGCCTGATCTGGGCCTGTACCTGGGCCGGCCGGCAGGTTCGGCAATGCCTCTGATGTGGGCGCATGCGGAATACATCAAGCTGCTCAGATCGGCCGCCGACGGCCAGGTGTTCGATCTGATTCCAGTTGTGGCCGAGCGTTATCTTGCTGGGCGTGGACGCAAGGACCTTGAGGTGTGGAAACCAAACCGCCAAGTGCGGCGAGTCGTGCCAGGGCAGGTGTTGCGCGTTCAAGCGCCGGCGCCCTTTCGGCTCCGGTGGACGGCGAACGAATGGCAGAGTTTCCAGGATACGATGTCGCTCTCCAGCAGCCTGGGCATCTTCTTCGTGGATATCCCTGTGGCTGAAGGACAGCGTGCGCCCATCCGATTCGCATTCTTCTGGACCGACAGGGAGCAATGGGAAGACCAAGAGTACCGAGTTGAAGTCGAAGAGAAAGCCAGGTCATGACTGTGTCACCGGTGTATGGCGCTCACTCAATCCTCGATAAGGAGGTACAGACGATGACTGAGCGAACGCATGTCACTTTGCGCATTGAAGGGATGACCTGCGACGGTTGCGCCCGGCATGTCACTGAGGCGCTCAAGAACGTCGCCGGGGTCATCGAAGTTCACGTGCCCGGCTGGCGGTCGGGACAGGCCACAGTCATCGCCGAAGCCGGCATTAGCGACGAGGCATTGATTCGTGCCGTCCGCGACGCGGGCTATCGCGCCCTGGTGCGCGAACGGCGACCGCTGGAAGGCGAGCGTCGAGCGCCGAAGCCAGAAAGGGCCGATTATGATCTCATGATCATCGGCGGCGGATCGGCGGGGTTTGCGGCTGCGATCAAAGGCGCAGAGTTGGGCGCGAACGTGGCCATTGTCGAGGGCGGCACCATCGGCGGCACGTGCGTCAACATCGGCTGCGTGCCTTCGAAGACGCTGATCAAGGCAGCCGAACTCTGCTACCGCTCCGCCTATCCCAAATTCGAAGGACTCACCGCTTGTCCGCCGCCGTCGGATTGGCGGCGAGTCGTCGAACAAAAAGATGAATTGGTGGCGGCCCTGCGTCAGGGCAAGTACATCAACGTGGTGGATGTGTATCCCAATATCACGCTCATTCGCGGCTGGGCCAGGCTCACGGGCGGTCGCCAAGTCTCGGTCAACGGCACGACCTATACGCCGGGGAAGATCATCATTGCAACCGGCTCGCGTCCGTGGGCGCCGCCGATTCCGGGGTTGAAAGAAGCGGGGTACTTGGACAGCACCGATGCTTTGAGTCTTCCGGCCTTGCCGCAATCGCTCCTGATCATCGGAGCCGGAGCCATCGGGCTTGAACTAGGGCAGCTCTTCAGCCGCTTCGGTGTGCGCGTGATGATCCTCGAGGCTGGCCCTCACGTCGCGGGGATGGAGGAACCGGAGATCGGAGAGGCGCTCACGCGGTACCTCGAAGAGGAGAAGATGCGCATCTGCACCGGGGTGACCATCCATCGCGTCGAGCGGGTAGGGAACGAGTACCACGTCATGGCGACCATCAATGGACGCGAGGAGATCTGCGCGGCGGAGCAAGTGATGGTGGCGACCGGACGACGGCCCAATACCGGGGGATTGGGATTGGAAGAGGCCGGAGTGCAGGTCGGCACGCGCGGGGAGATCCTGGTCAACGAGTATCTGCAAACGACCAATCCCGACATCTACGCGGCGGGCGATTGTATCGGCGATCCGATGTATGTTTACGTGGCCGCTTATGCCGGTGGAATGGCGGCGGAGAATGCCCTGACCGGAGCGGGACGGATTTACGATCTTTCAGCTCTGCCGCATGTCATCTTCACCGACCCGCAGGTGGCGAGCGTGGGCCTGACCGAAGCGCAGGCGCGGGAGAAAGGATTGAAGGTCAAAACGTCGGTCTTGCATCTGAAAGACGTGCCGCGGGCGCTGGCGGCTCGCGATACGCGGGGGCTCATCAAGCTCGTCGCCGAAGAGAGTACAGGCCGACTCCTTGGGGCACACGTTCTAGCCGATGAAGCGGGCGAGGTGATTCAAGAGGCAACGCTGGCCATTCGCTTCGGGCTGACGATCAAAGACATTGTCGAGACGTTCCACCCTTACTTGACGATGGTTGAAGGGCTGAAGTTGGCGGCGCTCGCGTTCGAACGAGACGTGGCCAAGCTCTCCTGCTGCGCCACCTGAAGGGACTTTCGGAACGCTGCTGGGGGACGGGAGTGAGGCCTATCCTCCATCCGAAAAAGGGGCGAGGGATCAGGGGGTGAAGCCCAGAGGCAGGTCTCATCCGGATTCCGGTCAAAGAGAGGGGGCTGACCGAATGTGAAGTCTTTCACAGACGGGGCCGCAGGATTGAGCTATGCTGGTTGTTGGTATGCAACAGGAGGGGCCGAGAAAAGTCGCTCTCGGGCTCTGTGGCGGGGGAAGCAGAGGCGCGGTGGAGGTGGGGCTCTACCGCGCTCTGCTCGAGCTCGGCGTGCCGATTGATGAAATCGTCGGCGTCTCGATCGGCGCCGTCAACGGAGCGGTCATGGCTGCCGGGATGCCGGTCCACCAACTCGTCGAGTTATGGCAGACGGTCACGTTCGCCGACCTGTTCGCTTTCAACCGGAAGTCGTTTCAGAACGACACCTTCCTGAGGTATTGGAATTGATTCGACCTTCTCGTTCTGAGGAAGGCGTCAGGACTCATGACGATAAGACTCTGAACGGCGGAGGTTCAGATGATGGAGATGAAAACCCCCTTTACGGATGGCGTTTCTGTCACCCCGACGGGGACCCAGGCGGTCCCTCGGTTTCGGGTGGATGTTCCCGTTCATCAGTTGCTGATGCGGCCTCGAATTCGATCCCCGCTGTCGGTTTCGGGCGAACCTCAAACGCTGCCGGATCCTGTCTTTCCTCAGCACCCGGAATTGCTCGGTGACGATCCGCGCGATGAGGAGGCCCATCGAGCCGCGATTGCGGGGAGACGGTCGTGGCCGGCCCCTCTGGTTCTGCGGGCGATGCGAGGGTGGTTGTTCCCCTACATTAAATCGCGTGTTCTTCCGGGCGATTTCCATCCCATCATTGCTTATCTGTTCACCGAGTGGAAATGCAATCTGGATTGCCACTACTGCTGGGCGTTCGACAATCGGGTGAAGGGCATGACTGAAGATACGGCCAAACGCGCGATTGACTGGCTTCACAATGACACGGTCTGTCGCGTGCTGGCTCTGATGGGAGGAGAACCGCTCCTGCGACCTCACTTCGTGCACAAGGTGATCTATTACGCAGCGAAAAAAGGCTTCTGGGTGTACTTGCCCACCAACGGGAGACTCCTGCGCCCGGCGGTGATTGATCGGATCGCCGATGCCGGTGTCGCCGTCGTCAATCTTGCTGTGGATGTGGTTGATGAGAAAGCAGGACTCCCCAAGGCGCTCAATCCCATTCGGTCGTACTTCGAGTATCTGGTCAAAAGGCAGTACCGCTATGGCTACTGCGTGTTTTTCAACATCAACATCTGCCGGAACAACCTGGAGGACGTCAAGCAACTGACCGAGATTGCGCACGACAACGGCATCGCCACCGACTATCACATCAACGAGACGCCGATGTTGGAGGAAGGGCACTTTCAGCACTACGAGAATAACGAGACGTTCATCCGGCCGGAGGATTGGCCTCGGGTGGACGAGCTGATTGATTGGCTGTGCGAGAAGAATCGTCAGGGCTACAAGATGGTCAACTCGATCCAGCGCTTGCAGGAGATGAAGGCGTTCATGCGCGGCACGCTTCAGCAGTGGGATTGCCGGGCCGGGCAGAACAGCTTCATCATTCGCGTGGATGGAACGCTTGCGCCGTGCTTCCCGATGTATTCGGCCACCTACGACTGGGGGACGGTTGAGAAGCCCAAATTCGACGTGCGTCAGCTCACCGAGATGAAGCGAAGCTGCCAGCCGCATTGCTTCTCGACGCTCAATCACAATCTGGCCTATTGTTACAAGGCCTCGCGAGCCATCCGCTGGGTCTTCAAGCAAGCGCTGCGCAAGTTCCAAGGGGTGACCGGCAGCTTCGATTGAAAGGCAGACGCAAGACTCAAGGAAGGGAAAAAGGTCTTGGGCCTTGAAGGGGCCGCCTTGGGAGAGGGGAATGAAGAGACGACGCCCTCTCGTGATCATGGGCCTCGCCGGATTGGTGCTCTTACCCTTGGTGGGGGCGGTGAAGTTTCTCCACCATACGGAAGGCGACCTGAACGCGGTGCTTCATGATCCGCGATACAAGAATGATCGAGTGGAGAAGCTCATCGTGATGCTTGATGGTGTGCCCTACGAGACGATTGAGCGTCTGCGGCGGGGCGGGGGCTTCCGAATCTTCAAGCGCCCCAGCCGCGTCATCGCTCCTTTCCCTTCGATGACCAATGTCTCGGCTGCCCAGATATGGCAGGCGGAGCTGCCTGATGGCTATGAGAGCCTCTACTTTGACCGGGCCAACAACGCGCTCATCGGGGGCGCCAATACCTATCTGCGAAAGCGGGCGTGCCAAGCCGGCGATTACCACCGAATGCTCGATTATGTGGAACCCAGGGCTTTTGAGTTCGCCATCTATGGCTTCCCGTCTCGAGTGAACCGTGCCGATTTGCGCCGCTTCTTCCTCGCTTATGCCAGGTCGGAGAAGCCCATCTTTCGCGCCTTTCTCAAGTCGACCGATGGTCTGACGCATATCCGTGGGGAGAGCGAACTGGAAAGAGCGCTTGTCGAGCTCGATGCCCTCCTGAGCCACATGTATCAGGACCGAGGCGGTCGCCTGGAGATCATCGTCTTTTCCGATCACGGAAACCAGTTCACTCGCTGTCGAAGAGTGGATTTAGTGGATCACTTGCGGCGTCGCGGCTTCGAGGTTCGAGATCGTCTCGAAGGCGAAAAGGCGGTGGTCATCCCCGACTTCGGCCTGGTGGGATATGCAGCCCTGTACACGATGCCGGCAAGCCGACGGCGCGTAGCCGAGGTCGTTGCCGAAATGGACGTAGCCATTGTGGCTTACGCACATGGGCCGGATGTCTTTGTCCTTGGCGGTGGTGGCGTGGCCAGGATCTCATACGACCAGCAGAGGAACAGCTACCGATATGAGGCCGTGCGAGGGGATCCGCTCGATTTGGCGAAGCGCATAGACCAGATCAAACGTGAGGGGAAGATGGCGGATGATGGGCATGTCGCCGATCAGGTCTGGTTCGAGGCGCTCGCGTCCCATCGATATCCGGACGCCCTCTTCCGACTTCATCAGGGAATCAACGGGCTGGTCAAAAATCGAGCCGATGTCCTCGTCAGCTTCAAGGACGGCTTCGTTCAGGGCAGCCGGCTTTTTCAAGCGTACGACCGGTTGGTTCCGGTCAGGGCGATTCATGGTGGGCTGGCGGCAGCCCAGAGTGAAGGCTTCTTTATGTCCACCGCCAAGGAGGCGCCGCCCTATCTCCGAGCTCGACAGGTGAGAAACTACTTTTGAGGTTACGGTTGGAAAATTCGACCTTTCGGACGCGTTCGGAGCTGGGGGCTTGTCCCCATACCGGCGCGAGAGCAGGAGGGCCTGGGACGAAGAAGGTTCGAACTGACGGCGGGCGAAGGTGGTGTGGTAGCTTGGGAGCAAAGAGGATGACCCGTTGATATCACGAGGGGAAAGTTCGAGAGCGATGAGAGAACACACCTGCGAGAAGGTCTCATTGGCGACAAATCTGGTTACAGCGGGGATTTTAATCGGGGGATGATTTGAGGAACCTTCAGGAAAAGCCTCGATGAACGCTGCGGGGGTCCCACGTGGGGTGCCCATGTATCTCCTGGCGATGGATGCAGTGGAGCACGCTCGCTCCGAGCCTGCCTTTGAGGGGGTGCGCCGATGGCTTATGTTCTATGGGATCGCTTCCTGCGCCATACTCCGCGCAATCCGAGATGGTTCAACCGCGACCGCTTTATTCTGTCTGCCGGACATGGCTCAGCTTTGCTCTATGCTCCGCCGCATTTTTAAGGTTATGATCTGCCACTTGAAGGAAGGAGGAGCGGGTATGCAAGTAGGCATGGTTGGTTTAGGAAGGATGGGAGCGAACATGGTACGGCGGCTGATGCGCGCCGGCCATGAGTGCGTCGTTTTCGACCGGAATCCGGATCGGGTAGCGTCACTGGTGACCGAAGGGGCGATGGGCGCGGCCTCGCTGGAGGATTTCGTGCAGCGCCTGCGCCCGCCCCGAGTGGTGTGGCTCATGGTTCCCGCCGGGCTGCCCACCGAGCAGACGATCGCGGCGCTGGCCGAGCGGATGGAGCCCGGCGACATCATCGTTGACGGCGGCAATTCATACTTCAAAGACGATGTGCGGCGTGCGAAGATGCTGAAGCCGAAGGGCATTCATCATGTGGATGTGGGCACAAGCGGCGGCATCTGGGGGCTTGAGCAGGGATACTGCCTGATGATCGGCGGAGAGAAGGAGATCTTCGACGTCCTGGAGCCGATCTTTCGCGCCCTCGCGCCGGGACGCGGCACGATCCCGCGCACGCCCGGACGTGACCTCCGCCCAAGCACGGCGGAGGAGGGGTACCTGTATTGTGGTCCGTCGGGAGCCGGACATTTCGTCAAGATGATTCATAACGGCATCGAATACGGAGTGATGCAGGCGTATGCCGAGGGCTTCGATATTTTACGCGCGGCGCGGTCGCACGATCTGCCGGAGGAGGCGCGCTACGAGTTCGATCTCGCGGACATCGCCGAGCTGTGGCGACGGGGCAGCGTCATCCGCTCCTGGCTGCTGGACCTGATCGCGCAGGGCCTGGTGGAAGACCCGGAGCTGTCGCACTACACGGGCATCGTTCAGGATTCGGGGGAAGGGCGCTGGACGATCATGACGGCGATTGAGGAGGCTGTGCCGGCGGAGGTGCTCTCGGCTGCGCTCTATGCGCGATTCCGTTCTCGGCAGGAGCACACCTTCGCCGAGAAACTGCTCTCGGCTATGCGTTATCTTTTCGGGGGCCACGTCGAGAGGCCCACGGGGGAATGAGGCGATGAACGAATCACCGCTGGTCAATCCTTTGCGCGAGGGATTGTCTTTGGACCGTGCTCCCGAGCCGTGCATCCTGGTCATCTTCGGAGCGTCGGGGGATTTGACCCGGCGCAAACTCGTGCCGGCTCTCTACGCGCTAGCCCGCCGACGTCTGCTGCCGGTGGGATTCGCGGTTGTCGGTCTGGCCCGAAGCCCGATGACCGACGATGAGTTTCGCGCGCGTATGCGCGAGAGTGTGGAGGCGTTCTCCGGCGGAGGATCGCTGGAGGCGGCGATCTGGGACGATTTCGCTCGAAGCCTTTTTTATTTATCGGCAGACTTTCGCGCACCCGAAGGGTACCGATCATTGGGTGCCATGGTCTCCCGAATCGATCGCGAGCGAGCCACCGCAGGCAACCGGATTTTCTATCTGGCCTTGCCTCCCAGCCTCTACGTTGACGTCATCCGGGGCCTCGATGCGGCGGGACTGGCGCGACCTTCCAACCCGACGAGCTGGAGGCGAATCGTCATCGAAAAGCCCTTTGGCCGAGACCTCGCCTCAGCCCGCGCCTTGAACGAGACTGTCAGCCGTGTCTTCCGCGAGGATCAGGTCTACCGCATTGACCACTACTTGGGGAAGGAGACGGTTCAGAACATCCTCGTCTTTCGGTTTGCCAACAGCATCTTTGAACCGCTGTGGAATCGGCGCTACATTGATCACGTCCAGATCACGATGGCCGAAACCGTCGGCGTCGAAGAGCGGGCGGCCTATTACGAGGAAGCCGGAGCGGTGCGCGATATGGTTCAGAACCACATGCTCCAGCTTTTGGCCTTGACGGCCATGGAACCGCCCGTCGCCTTCGAAGCCGACGCCGTGCGGGATGAGAAAGTGAAGGTCCTGCGGGCCATTCGCCCGATCACTCCCGATGGCGCGGTTCGAGGACAATATGGCGACGGATGGATAGCCGGTCAAGAAGTCCGCGCTTATCGTCACGAGGCCGGTGTGAAACCGGATTCGCCCAGAGAGACGTATGCTGCGCTGAAGCTCTTTATCGAGAACTGGCGCTGGGCGGGTGTCCCTTTTTATCTCCGAACGGGCAAGCGGCTGCCCAAGCGCCTCACAGAGATCGCCATCCAATTCAAGCAGCCTCCGCTTCTTCTCTTCGGTCGGAGTCCAGCCGACCAGGTGGAGCCGAACGTGCTTGTCTTACGCATCCAGCCGGATGAAGGGATTTCGTTGAAATTCGAGGCGAAGCTCCCCGGTCATGCGATTCGCATTCGGTCGGTCCTGATGGATTTTCGCTACGCGACCTCCTTCGGGGCAGACCCGATGAGCGCCTATGAGCGCCTGCTGCTCGATTGCCTGCTCGGAGATGCGACGCTTTTTGCCCGCCGCGATGGCGTGGAAGCGGCCTGGTCTGTTGTGACGCCCCTGCTCCAGATGTGGGAAGCGACTCCGCCCCAAGGATTCCCCAACTACGCGGCCGGAAGCTGGGGACCGAAAGAAGCGGACGCCTTGATCGAAAGCGATGGTCGTCGGTGGAGGCGGCTTTAGTGTGGCATCGAGCCGATGGCCAACCAAGGCCATTCGATCCGGACAAGCCTACAATGAAGCGGAGGAACGACATTGAGAACGTCCTCAGGGGAATACCGAAAGCCGTCCCGGTGCAGGCCATTGAGCAGGAACTCGAACGATTGTGGAAGACGGCGGCGCAGCCCGCCGAAGGGGAGTCGCCGCTCCCCGTCCTGAGAGCATGCGCGTTGAACTTGGTCGTCTACGTCGCTGCCCCGGAACGGGTGTCAGAGATTGAGGCTGTGATTCCTCAGCTCATCCCGGAGCATCCGCTGCGGGCCATCGTCATTTCGGCGGACGAGAGTGCGGGGGAATCTCGCCTGGACGCCTGGATCTCTGCACATTGTCTGCAGCCGGTACCGGAGGGGAAACAGATCTGCTGCGAGCAGATTCGGCTTGGCGCCCGAGGCGAAGCGATCAGCGGGCTGCCCCGCCTCGTCGTGCCGATTCTTGTTCCGGATGTGCCCGTTTTTCTCTGGTGGTGCGGCGCTCCGCCGTTTGGGAGCGAGCGGCTCGATGATTTCATCGCCATCGCCGATCGCGTCATCATTGACTCGGCCGATTTCGAGAATCCGCGGGAGGATTTCTCCAGGCTCGCCCGCCTGATGGCGAGTCGTGAGGCGAGCACCGCTTTCAGCGATGTGGCCTGGACCCGCTTGACCTTCTGGCGTCATGCGGTGGCTCGGCTCTTCGACAGCCCGTTGACCCAACCATTCCTTTATCGCCTCGAGCGTGTCGTCATCGGATACGCCGAGGAGCGCGATATATATGCGTTCTCATCCCAGGCGCTGTTGATGGCCGGCTGGCTGGCGAGTCGCCTGGCGTGGCAGCCGCTCAGCGGCTTGACGTTCTCGGCGACGCGTCAGGACGGAGCCCGGTCTGAGCTGCGCCTGCAGTCGCCGTGCGGGGCGCTCACGATCGAATTTCGAGCCGTGAGTCTGCCTTCTGTTCCAAGTGGGGAACTCGCCTTCCTGGAACTGGACGCCGAAGGAACGCCGGCCATGCGCTTCGTTTTGGCTGAAACGGGAGAGCCCACTTGGGTCGAGAGCCGAATCGAGCGGGCCGGGATGAATCCGATCGTCCACAGGATCGGCCGTCCGGAGACGAGCTTGGCTCAGGACATCGGCAGCGCGCTCGAGCTCTTCGGTCACGATCGCGTGTACGAACAGGCCGTGAGGACGGCCACCGCGTTTCTCGATGAAAAATGAGACCATGAAAAGAGACCTCCGGCGCGGGGAGCTGATCATCTGCCAGGACGCCGAAGAGCTCGCCCTTCGGGCGGCGATGCATTTCGTCGAGTTGGCCGAGCAGTTCATCACCAGAAATGGGCGCTTTTGCGTCGCTCTCTCCGGGGGCTCAACCCCGCGGGGACTATATGCTCGCCTGGCGAGGCCTCCTTTTCGAGAGAGGGTGATCTGGTCGAGGGTTCACCTGTTCTGGGGGGATGAGCGATGCGTGCCACCGGATCACCCCGAGAGCAACTACGGTATGGTCCAACGAGAATTGTTGACGAAGGTGCCCATCCCCCCGGCCAATGTTCACCGCATGCCGGTGGAAAAAGATCCCGAAGAGGCCGCCATCGAGTATGCGCACATCCTCAGGGCGTTCTTCGGGCTTGCAGCTCAAGAACTGCCCGCGCTCGATCTCGTTCTGCTCGGCCTGGGAGAAGACGGACACACGGCCTCTCTTTTCCCGGGGACGGGTGTGCTCCATGAGCAGACGGAGATGGTCCGAGCCGTCTTTGTGGAAAAGCTCGGTGCGTCACGCCTGACGCTCACCGCGGCCGTTTTCAATCACGCGGCCAACGTGACTTTCCTGGTCTCCGGAGAGAGGAAAGCCGCCATCCTGAGGGAAGTTCTCCTGGGCGAAGAGCAGCCGGACAGGCTCCCGGCGCAGTTAATCGCGCCAACTTGGGGCAAGCTCCTTTGGATCGTGGATGGCGACGCCGCGCGCGAAATCGTCCGGCAGATGTCGAGTGTGTCGCAAGACTCACCGTAGAGATCACCGGGAGCGCGGTCGTAATCCCATTTGTTCCCACCGCTCCCTGCCCATTCACGATAGGGCCGAGAATTCCTCGGAGGCCGATCGGAAAGCCGAAGGTCTGCGAGGTCGGCATTCATCGTCAGATAAAAGGGGCCCGCTGTTGCCAGGGTTCTCTCCGGCGACCGGCTTGAGTCCAAGGGCTTGCGG
The DNA here is from genome assembly GCA_002898775.1 of bacterium HR08. Lineage (GTDB taxonomy): Bacteria > Acidobacteriota > Blastocatellia > HR10 > HR10 > HR10. The sequence goes on from BEHK01000001.1 coordinate 33,770, forward strand.
CTCAGCCGCTCGCAGCAGAGACTGTGAAGTTTTTTACAGATTTCGCTTTCGGGGGGAGTCAAAATGTCGCCGAACATGAAGCCGACGGAATCAAAGGCGGTCGTTCTCGTGCTCTGTGGCGGGGGGAGCAAGGGCGCGGTGGAAGTGGGGTGCTACCGCGCCCTGCTCGAACTCGGCGTATCCGTTGATGCCATCGTTGGGACTTCGATTGGAGCCGTCAACGGAGCCTTTATCGCTGCGGGGATACCGGTGGCCGAGATTATCGCTCTGTGGCAGCGGGTGAAGTTTTCGGATCTGTTCGCGTTCAACTGGGCCGCTTTATGGAATCCGCGAACGGCCGCGAGCCTCTATGATAACCGCAAGCTGCGGCGATTCTTGGAGCGGCATCTTCCGGCTCGCTTCGAGGAGCTCCTGTTGCCGTTGACAATCATCGGCACGGACCTGAGAACCGGGGAGATGGTTCTGATGGAGAAGGGAAATCTCATTGATGCGATTGTGGCCAGCACGGCCGTTCCGGGGATATTGCCGCCGGTGACCGTCGAAGGGCGTGAGATCGTGGATGGTGGCCTGGCGAACAACCTGCCGCTGGATGTGGCGGCGCAAAAGGGCGCCCGGGTGGTTCTGGCCATGCGTTGCGGCTGTCGCCGCCCGCTCGCGCAGACACCTCGCGGTATCCTGGGCATTCTCTCGCGCTCGTTCGACATCAGTCTCAACGGCCGATGGGACTGCCAGATCGAGCCCTATCGGGATCGAACCCGCTTCATCGTGCTCGAACCGTGCCTCGACGAAAACATTGGGCTGCTCGATTTCAGCCACAGCGCCGAGCTCATCGAAATAGGCTACCGGTTCGCCCTCAGCGAGTTGCGGGGGCAAGCGACTGAATGGTTCGACCCCATCTCGATGGGGGGTGCTGAGAGTGTGATATGGTGACGAGGAATGTTTTCATAGCGAGGAATCACGCGCTGGTGAAAAAGGCGTTGAAGATTCGATGCCACCCGGATCTCGAGCACCGGTTCGTTGTGGGGCTTCGGTCTTTGCTTCGGCGTGGGGCGCATGCTGGGGCAATGGTTTTGCTTCTTGTCTTCTTGGTGTTCGCCCGGGCTCTGGGTGGGCAAACGGGCGGCATCCGGGGCGTGGTCGTCAGCCTCGGGCCGGATGGTCAGCCGTTGTATCTAGCTGGGGCCAAGGTGACCGTCCGACTCGAGTCGCCTGGCGGCTGGTCGCTGGCGACCTTTTCCAATGATCAAGGCGAGTTCTCATTCATTGATCTCAAGGAGGGCACCTACACAGTCACGGCAGAGCTGAGCGGGTTCAAACCAGTTACGCAATCGGTGAGTCTAAAAGCCGGTGCGGTGGCTGAAATCCGAATTGAGTTGGAGCTGGCGCCCGTCACCGGCGAAGTGACGGTGACACCGGAACCGGAGGGGATTGACCGCACGGAGTCATCGCCGACCGGCGCAGTGAAAGAACGAACACTGCAAGACGCCCCGCTGGTGAACGAACGGTTTCAGGATGCGCTGCCGCTGCTTCCGGGCGTCGTGCGCGGCCCCGATGGGCTCATCAACATCAAAGGCGCGCGCACCAGCCAGAGCGGTTATCTGGTCAACAGCGCCAATGTCACCGATCCGGTGACCGGTCAGTTCGCCATCAATCTCCCCATTGACGCGATTCAGGATGTGCAAGTGCTGTCCAGCCCCTACGCGGCGGAATACGGGCGTTTCACGGGCGCCGTGACCACCATCGCCACGCGCCCGAGCGGCGATCGGTGGGCGTTTAAGATTCAAAACATTCTGCCGCGTGCGCGTCGTCGGAGTGGAAAGACGGTCGGGATTGAAGCCGCAACACCGCGCCTGTTTTTAGGTGGGCCGCTCATCAAAAACCGGCTGACTCTGGCACAGAGCTTCGAGTATCGCTTTGTCCGAACCAAAGTCGAGAGCCTCCCTCCCTTGCAGAACGACACCGTCCTGGAGAGCTTCGATTCCTTCAGCCACTTTAATCTCCAACTCACGCCGAACCACAACCTGACGGTGACCTTCTCGGTCTATCCGCAGAAGAATCAGTTCGTGAATCTGAATACGTTCAACCCCGAGCCCGTCACGCCGAATTTCAAGCAGCGCGGGTTCAACCTGGCCTTTCTCGAACGAGCGGTTTTCTCCAATGGCTCGCTCTTGGAGTCCATGTTCAGCGTCAAGCAATACGATGCCGATGTCTTCCCCAACATCGAAGAGCCGATGACGCTCTTCCCGGAACGGAACTTTGGCGGCTTTTTCAACCGGCAGGATCGCGACAGCTTTCGCTATCAATGGTTCGAGCTTTATCACTTCCCGGTGAAAGAGTGGCACGGACAACATAATGTCAAGATCGGTGTGGACATCGGCTACAGCACGTACACGGGCAGGATTGCGAGTAACACCGTGCGTGTGCTCAGGGAAGATCGGACGCTCGCCGAGCAGATTGATTTCGTCGGCCAGACGCACATCGAGCGAAACAATGCTGAGTATAGCGCCTTCATTCAAGACAAATGGCTGGTGACGCCGAAGCTCACGTTCGATGTGGGTTTGCGCTATGAGCGCGACGGCGTGGCCGAAGACAACAACCTGGCGCCGCGCGTGGGCTTCGTCTTCGTGCCCTGGCGGGCAGGCCATACGGCCATTCGCGGGGGATTTGGTGTCTTCTTCGATAAGATTCCGCTCAATGTCGCCACCTTCGATCAACTGCAAAACCGCGTGGTGACCCGATTCGCTCGTGACGGCGTGACCGTTGTGGACAGCCCGCGATTTTTCCTTAACCTCGTGGATCGAGCCGAGATCAAAAACCCGTACAGCTTGGCTTGGAGCCTGGAAGTGGATCGGGAGGTGACACGAAAGCTGCTCTTCCGCTTTGGCTATCAGCAACGGGAAGGAAGGCGCGAACATCTGGTCGAGCCGCTGGCTGGCCCTGGCTCTTCGGGGACATTGCTGCTTTTGAGCGGCGGGCGGTCGCGCTATCGCGAGTTTCAATTCACCGCGCGCTACAAGCTCGGCGAGCGAAGCGACCTGTTCGCCTCGTATGTTCGCTCGCGAGCGACGGGCGATCTGAACACGTTCGATCTTCACTTCGGCAACTTCCCGGCCCCGATCATTCGGCCCAACCAGCGGTCGCGCCTGCCCTTCGATGCGCCGAACCGCTTCCTGTTCTGGGGCGATATCGGGTTGCCGGCGGACATCACCGCGTCGCCGGTGCTCGAGGTGAGAAACGGTTTTCCCTTCTCCATTGTGGATGAGGAGTTGAACTTCATCGGGCGGCGGAATCGCGCCGGGCGGTTTCCGACATTCGCCTCGCTCGATCTGCAAGTGACCAAAGGGTTGAAGATTCCCTTCAGGGGCAAGAAATACACGTTTCGGGCCGGGCTCAAGGTGTTCAACATCCTCAATCGCTTCAACCCGCGAGATGTCCAGAACAACATCGGGAGCCCGAACTTTGGCGGCTTCTTCAACGGCGTCAGCCGCACGTTTCGCGGCAAGTTCGTCTTTGAATTTTGAGCGGACAAAACGGATGAGGAAGGTATAGGTGGAACGAAGGCAGAGGAGAATCATTCCATATCACGTGGGTCGCGCGCAACGGTTTTTTATCGGGTTGTCAGTGGTGATTCTGGGGCTTATGCTCCCCTCCCGGGCGGCACAATTCGGACAAGATATTATCCCGGGGGGATTGGCCTCACATCTGCATCCCCCCTTGGATGGGCTCACGGGGGACATCGTTTTTTCCCGACTGTTGGAGCGCAATCGCCAGAGGGAGTCTCGCCTGAAGGAGTATACAGTTGTGCGGACGTATCAGGTCAGGAAGGAGAACGGCAAAGTTCGTGCCGAGGCGCAAGTGGTGATGCGCTATCGAGCGCCCGACGTGAAGGAATACACCATTGTCTCTGAACGGGGCTCGGGGTTCGTTCGCCGTCGCATCTTCGAACGATTGCTCGAGAGCGAAGTGGAGACAGCTGCCGGGCGGAATCACCACGATAGTTCGATCACTCTAGCCAACTACGATTTCGAGTTGCTGGGGGAGGAGGACGTGGAGGGGTATCATTGCTATGTCGTTCGGGCCCTTCCCAAGCGCCGAGATAAATATCTGTTCGAGGGAAAAGTCTGGATCCACGCTCGTGATTTCGCCATTGTCAAGATCGAGGGACGACCGGCGAAGAACCCCTCGTTCTGGATCAAGCGGGTCGAATTCGTGCGCCGGTACCAGAAGATCGGGGAGTTCTGGCTGCCCCTCAAAGACGAATCGGTCACGCAGGTGCGGATCGTGGGGACAAACATCTTGAGCATTGACTACGCTCACTATGAGGTGGTTCAAAAGTGATCGAGCGACAGTGCCAGCATTTTCCGGTTTCGCTGCCAGGGGTACGACCGGCACTTCGATGAGAAGCGACTGTTCCCGGTTCTCGCAGCCTCCGACCGAGCGGAATGGGCTGCTGCCCTCTTTCTTCGGGTGCACTTGTTCTGTCAGATGCGTCGGGGGGACGGATGGCGCTCCTGGTCGAACTCTCTGTGCCAGAGCTGCCTGAAGGGTCGGTGACGGTCGTGACGACGCATCTGGAAAGTCGAGCCCGGCCGCGCGTTCGTCACGAGCAGATGCGAGAATTATTCGAGCTGATTGGTGGGATGGCTCACTCGCTCATCTTGGCCAATTTTAACACCTCACATGCGCATTGCGCAGGAGGGAGATCTTCGGCCCCGTGCTTGCGGTCATCCGCGTCGAGGACTTCGATGGAGCCATCCAGCACATCAACTCGCCGACGACCGGTGGCGAAGCCCACGCACCTTTTGGCGGCATCAAATCGAGCGGGATCGGACCGCGCGAGCAAGGTTCCACGCAGCTTGAGTTTTACACCGAACCGAAGGCCGTGTATGTGAATTATACAGGCCACGCCCGTCAGACGGCGATTTACTAGGCGTCCTGCGGCTCTCCGTTGCGCTTTCGCTCGAGAGCGGTCTGATCCTCAAGGGGCCTTATGCGAATCCTCTTGCGAAGTGAGAAGCTGTTCGGCATCGAACCGATGGCCACAACGTTGACACTGAGCTGTTGGGAGACACTGCTCGTGTGTGGGTTCGCATCGAAGCCTGAGATCGAACTGCGTCGCCCCGCACAACGGACATGTGATGTGAGCGAGCCGGCGTTCTATTTCTTCGAGTGTCATGAGGCTTTCTCCTCGGTGAGGTCTGGCCACAGACTCTTTGTTTCGACTCCTCGGAAAAGGGCCACAGATTTCACAGATTCGTACCGATTGTTCTGTCTGTGAGAATCGGTTTCTTCTGTGGCCGGCTTTCCATCATTTCGGGGAGTCGCCACAGGGGCGACATGAACAACTCCTCCGGGTCCTCTGCTCTCATGGCCGCACGCCTTCGCCCCCGCTTTGGAACCGAGTCCCTTCCACTTCAGATGGCGAGAGAGTCGGCAAGGAATCGCCGGTGAGGAACATCACCAGTTCGCCAGAGAGCGGGCCGAAAAGCGAAAGAACACTATGTGACAGCCCCGCCGCTCCCGCTCCATCTTCCGCGTTGGGGGTGGTTGCCGGAAGCCAACTCTCGGGTGCCCCTGAGCGGAGCGTGGATCGAAGTCGCGGCGGAGCTCGGTGCCGGTGCGCCCTTACCGCGTCAGAGAAGATGAGGAGAGCGCGACGGCACGGAGGTCGTTGGCCGATCGCCTGTGCCATGATCCTCTTCTGCTTTGATCCGGCAGGCGACTTGCACAGGGTCGTTTCTCCTTTGGTCCACGGGCCGTGCGAGCATACGTACGCCTCATCGAGCCTGACGGGGCAGGGCATGGGCGTCCAGAGGGCCACTCGCCAAGACGCGCGGAGTTGGTGGGAGGTCCGAACGCGACCGTCCTGCGCGATTGGTTCGCCGGCGATCTCACTCCGCCGCCTCCGAAGGCGAAGCCCGCGCGCCTTCCAGCCCTGCCAGGCATATCGTGAATCCTTGATTCCCATCGCCGGAGATTCTCCTTCAGGAGGGAGGGAAGCTCTATGAAACATTTCACAATGGCGCATCTCCGCCCTATGGGTGCTTTGTCCTTCCCAGCGACCGATGGCGACGATCATCCAAAGCTCGTCACGAGTCGCCCCGAAGGATCGAACTTGAGCACCGCGGGCAGATCGGAACCGGCTGACCTGACTTCACCACGATCTATGCAGTGGATACATCATGCTTCCCGGATGGAACACGCGCAGAGTTTTTGTGCAGAAATGTCTTTTGCCGTGCGATTTTTGGGGGGTACCAACCGTTCACGTATCGGGCCGATGGTCGAGTTCGGCGAAATATCGGCGGCGAAACTCTGGCCATTTCGCCGGATCATGGGCGAACCAGCGGCGCAGGGCATCGCTCGGGCACCCCATGCGATCTATAGATCGCATGGGGACCCCGGTGGGCGCGACCTCCTTCAGCCATCCTTCGAGATGGAGAGCCTCTTTCCGAATGCCCCGGGGCCAGAGCCGTTCGACCAGGAACCGACGCCCATCGCTGGGCTCCACCGGATCATAGACGCGCTTGAGGCGAATCATCATTCTGCTCCCTCGTGCTGTCGCGTGGGGTGAACTCTGGAGAGGGTCTCAAGGGTTCGGATCCGCTCAAAGACCCGTGAGACCACACGGTCACAGCGTGCCCCACCAAAAGGAAACGTCCGAGTCGCTTGTGCTCTCAATCGGTTGGAGAGATATTTGCGCAGCCGTGCCCGCGCTCGGTGCAATCGAACTTTCACAGCGTCTTCGCTGAGGCCCAAACAGGCCGCCGTCTCAGTCGTACTCATCCCTTCCACCTCTCGCAGCACGAATACCGAGCGGTACACCGGGGGCAAGGCCTCGATAGCCGCTTCGAGAAGAACCTGCATCTCGCGCTCCAAAACTTGTTGCTCGGGATCACGTCCGGCCATTGTCGTCGCGCTGCCAGTGAAATTCTGGTGATCGGTCACGTCCTCGATTTCGACAAAGCGGCGCCGTTGGCGGACGCGCGCCAGGGCTTCGTAGACGGCGATCTTGGTCAACCAGGTGGAAAACCGAGCGGCGCCGGTGAACTGATCCAGATGGAGATAGGCGCGCACATACGCCTCCTGCATAACGTCTTCGGCCTCGCTATCATCGCCCAGAATGGCCCGCGCCACCCGATAGAGCCGTTGATTGTACCGACGCATGAGAACTTCAAAGAGCGCCGCCTCGCCCGCCCGCACGCGCTCGACGACTTCTTCGTCGGTGAGCGACGCCGCTGTCGAGGACACGGTCATCTCGTCGGTAGCCATTACCGCTCCTTTTACTGAGTCATCGGGCTCAAAAAGGTTACAGGATTTTTTCGTTCCTCCTTCTGTAACCAGAAGGGCACCCTCTCACTCTATATGTCGTTCACAAGATACGAGTATGACCGTACCGAACGAGAAACTCAACTCGGCCTGGTGGGGACTGAAAATCGGTCTGGGCGCGGCGGCCTTGCTCGCCGGCTTGGATAAGTTCTTCAACCTTCTCACCCGGTGGGAGATGTACCTGAGCCCCTGGGTCGAACGGCTGCTGCCTGTTCCGCCAGGCGTGTTCATGTCCTTTATCGGCGTGGTGGAGATGATCGTCGGTTTGGCCATCCTCACGCGCTGGACGCGCCTGGGCAGTTACGCCGCCATGGGGTGGCTCGCGGTCATCGCCGTGAACCTTGTGTCCACGGGAATGTTCTTCGACTTGGCCGTGCGCGATCTGGTCATGGCGGTGGCCGCTTACGCTCTCGCCCGTTTGACCGAGGTCCGACAGGCTGCCGCACCCACAGAAGCTGCCGGATCTACATCGGCGCGAACGTGAGAAACATCTCGGTCACGGAAGGAATCGTTCATGGGCAGCGGCACGTCACGGACCATGAACACGAGCGCACGCCGAGAACGTGCGCCACGTCAAAACTGTTTTCACAGGAGGAACGAGTATGAAAAAGCTGGTCAGAACGCTGCTGCTGATCTTGTTGGGGTTTTCGGTTCCGGCCCTCGTCCGGGCCGAGACCTGGAAGAATGTTCCGCTCATTGACACCATGTGCCTGAACAAGGTCAAGGCGAATCCCGACAAGCATCCCACCGAGTGCCTCATCCAGTGCTCCAAGAGCGGCTATGGCATTCTCACGTCCGACGGCACCTACTTGAAGTTCGACGAGGCCGGGAATAAACAGGCACTCGATGCCCTCAAGAAGACAAAGAAGAAAGACTCCATTCGCGTGACGGTGACCGGAGACCGTCAGGGCGATACGATCAAGGTCACATCGGTCGCCATCGAGTGATCTCCGGCGGGGAAAGGGCCGCTCGCCGGGCGGACTCGCGTTGGGCGGCGGCCCGTTTTTCAAGATCGAAACGTTGGGCCGGAAATTTTTCGGAACCGAAGGTAAAACGGTGACGTTTCCTGGGGTGGCTTGACGGCGTGAGCGGCAGCTACAATGCCGCATTGATTTGTAGGTACGGCTGAAGATGAGCGATAAGATCGTGCGGGTTCGATACACAGGGGAATGGTGGGATCTTCGCCTCGCCGTGCGCGCCGGCGGTCTATGACTTTCGGCTGGCCGGGCGACAGGAAAGAGAACCTATCGCGAACGTCCCTGCCGTCGGCCTATGAGTCCGATCCTGCCAGGACACCGCTTCTGCCGTACAGCCTGCTATCGGAATCACCATAGAAGTTGCCCGAGGAGATCTTATGCCAAACTATGACTTGGGGTTCACTACGCTGGAAAGAGAGGTCGAAATTGATCGCCTGCCCGTCAGCGGCCGGCTACCGGCTTGGCTCTCCGGCACGCTCGTGCGCAACGGCCCAGCCAAGTTCGAAGTCGGCCAACAGACCTTCCGCAGACTACCGCTACGCGTATGGTATCAGCAGTCGTCAGGATCGCCCAACCGACTTCCCCAATCAGCTCGTGAAAGTAGATGTGCGGGAACGTAGCTCGAAAGTGTGGTGGCAGGAAAACTGCTACCCGGGGGAACCGGTCTTCGTCCCTGCTCCCCATTCCGCCGCCGAGGATGAGGGCGTCGTGCTCTCCATTGTGCTCAACGCCGCCGAGGGCAACTCCTTTTTACTCGTGCTCGATAAGGCGAGCTGGTTTGGGAAGCGCCTTTTCGCGAGATGGCCTGGGGGTATCTGTTCGACCTGATTCACCATCGCGGTCAACTGAGCGTCTACATTCGCCCGATGGGCGGGCGCGTGCCGGCGATCTACGGTCCGTCGGGCGATTTTCCCACCCCATGAAGACGTCTCGCCTGGAGCGGCGCGAGCGTCCGGGTCACACGCTGCAAACGACGGCGCTGGTGAACGAAGTCTATCTGCGGCTCATTGATCAGACGAAAGTGAGCGGGCAGAATCGCGCCCACTTCTTCGGCGTCGCCGCCCATCTGATGCGTCAGATCCTCGTCCAACACGCCCGGCGTCGCCAGGCGGCCAAGCGAGGCGGCGCTCGCCCTTCGGTGTCCCTTGAGGACGCGGTGGGGTTGTCCCAGGAGCCCGCGGTGGATCTCGTCGCGCTCGACCAGGCGCTCACCAGCCTAGACGCGCTCGACCCGCAGAAAAGCCGAATCGTTGAACTGCGCTTCTTTAGGCTTCTTCGGTTCGGGCAGCCCGCGAGCGTTCCAGTTCGCCGCCCGATTCAGTTTCTAAAAAGTGAAACACGAGCCCCTGGCCTTTATGAAAGCGAAGAGCAAAGAGCGTAGACGAAGCTTTGACTCGCGGATCGAGTGACATCACTGCGATCCTCTATCCTCCACCCTCGATCCTCAGTCTTGCGCTCTTCGCTCTAAGCCCATTCAGGCTGGGGGCTCTGAATCACAAATCTAAGGAAGCACAACCAGCATCGCTCGCTAGCGGGCAAACCGCAGCTCGTTCACACTGGTTCAATGAATTTGCGTCCGATAAAAATATCCCCTAAAAATATCCCCACTGAACTGTGATCGAGCGGCCCAAGCGCTCGGTGTGCCCGACGCTGTCCAAAACGCTCTGCAGATCATCAGCGATGCCGTAAAGCAGGGGCATCAGGTTGATGAGATCGTCCGACAAACAGCTCAGCAGATCGTTGACGATCTCAACATGAACAACGGGAAGAATGTCGCTTCTCTGCTTGAGGATATGCATCGCCGCGTCGCGGCCGCTTGGGGGGGGCGAGGTGGACGAAAACGTTCTCACGGTGAGGATATCGCAGTGGGTCGAGCAACTGGGATCGCTCCAGGGGCGGCCGGTGGAGGAGATCGAGTCTGATCTGCGACGGCTTGAACGTCCGACATTTCTTCCTCCTCGGCTCAAGTGGGGCGTTCATGATGCGCTCACGGCGCTGGCCGTGCTGGCCGAGCCGAAGGTCTTAGAGGGCGATAGGGTGTACGCCCGTCGGCTCCTTTCAACAGCCGGGCGTCGGCCCGGCGCGGCTGGGGGGAACTCATCATCGTGGGAATGCCTCACGCGCAGGGTCGCCGGACAGACTGTTTTGTTCACATAGCGCTTGACGATGACACGGAGGTGTTATAATAAGGAGATAAGGGAAAGGAGGAATCCACGATGGAATTTGTGGTGGCAAAGCGGCGGTTCGACTTGGATCCCCGTGATATCCCTCGAAGGCTGGAGGGAGTTGAGCCTGAACTGATCCGGACCTACGCCGTGCGGATCAAAGGGAAGCTGTACCCCTGCAAGCAGGTTCTCTCGGTCCTGACCGGCCTCCCGAAGGCCAGTTTTGATGCGCATCAGGCCTACCGGATCTTGGAGCGGATGGGGTTGGAGGTCGTGGTAGTGAAGGGGCGCACCCGTCAACGTTAACAGAGACGCGTCGCCCTGGAGCGTCGCATGGCCGAAAAGCGTCGAGTGCCAGTGCCCCGCGGCTTGGACTTTTACATCCGCTGGGCGCAAGGAGCCTGGGCGGAGCGGAAGGTCACAGAGGCGATCAACGCTTCCGAAGCGCGGTAGGCCGCATGGGATTTCGAGATTCGAGAGGCGATCCTGGAGAGTTATGGAGAATGAGTTTGCTGAATTTTTCTTATCGGACATAACGGATCCGTGAGAGCGCCTCATAGTGCCCCCTCCCTCGCCGTCATCCCACCCATAATACGCACACTACTGGAGCGTGAGGCGGGCTCCCCCCCCCCCATGCGCGTGCATCGAGTGAGAAAAGCCGCTCCCCGTTTGGTCTCAACTCGATTTTCTCAAAGATGTCGCGCTGCAGACGCAGGACGAAGACATGATGGCGTCGAATTGAATGCCGCACATTAACGAAAAAGTATCCCGTGCAGCGATACGTGTGGATTTCGTCTCACTACCATTTAGAAGTGAGGAGAGCACAAGCCAAATGAAGAATCCCGCTAGGTCGTGATCATACGCTCATAGCGCACTACCAAGCGCCGAAAATGCCCCAGACAGGCAAACATCCGCCCCACTACCGCCAGTAGCAGCACAACTTACGCTCGTCCTGATCAGCGCCCTTCCTGTGGTTGCACCGCGCAGGGATGATCGGCCCTATCCCCATTCCGCTTCAGCCTTTTGCACTGGGGTTTGCTATCGAAGGCCCGATCAGCAATCAGCCGCCGCGGGCGCTTACAGAGCCACCCTATGCGACGGTATCAAGCGTCCCCCTCAAGAGCGTAACCTCCGCCGAGGAAGCAAAGAGGACGGTTCTTGCTTGAAAGATGCTCATGATCAGACTCTTTTTATCGGACGCAATAAGCCCAGCGCACCCCCCCCCCTCCCCCATGGCTGCACCTTGCGGGAGAAGGTCCCCTCGAATGCAACACTCGAATTCAAAAGAAGACCTTCAGGCCGAACTGGAGGATTCGGGGATCGAAAGCCGATGTGATGACGCCAAAGAGCGGCGTCCCCACGGTGATCCCGGGCCCGCCGAAGTTCGTCCGATTGAACAGATTGAAGGCCTCGAAGCGAAATTCCACGGAAGTCGTCTCCGTGATTGCCGTCTTCTTCAAGAGGGAGAAGTCGAAGGCGTTGAATCCAGGCCCGACGATCACGTTTCGCCCAGAGTTTCCGAATTCCCCGACGGGGGGCAGTTGGAACGCTCCCGTATCGAACCACCGCTCGCGTCGCCGCTGATCCTTCGGCAGGTTTCCGTCGCGGAGGCGGTTCGGTCGGTCCGTGAGTCCACCGGTGAGGCTCCGATCTCCAGAGACGCGCGGCGTCCACGGCGACCCGCTGGCGAGCGTCCAAATCCCTCCCACCTGCCATCCACCGACCAGCTTCCCGAGGACTCCCGAAATGCTCGAGAGGTATCGGCGTCCGGGCCCGAAGGGGAGCTCGTAGATACCGGTAAGGGTCGCGCGATGCCGCTGATCATAATCGGAGTGAGCGCGCTCGGCGCGAAGGTTCCGCGGATCCTGAGGGAAGAACTGCTCGCTCCCTCCGCCGACGGCCCCGGGCGAATCATCGATCGAGTGGGCGTAGGTGTAGCTCCCCATGAGCAGGAAGCCTCGCGACAGGCGCTTCTGCACGTGAAGCTGCAGGGCATTGTAGCTCGAATTCGCGTGGCTGAACGTCGTCAGGAATGTCCCCCAATTCGGGAAGGGGCGGACGTAGGGCGCCTTCGGTGTTCCCGGCACGGCGCCTTGGTTCACCCACTTGATGTTGTCGAGGTTCGTTCCCTTGCTCCCGACGTAGCTGAGGTCCAGCATGAGATCCGGGACGATTTGGTGTTGAATCCCGAAGCTCCACTGCTGCACGTACCCGTCCTTGAAATCCACGGCGAGGTTCCGTCCGCCGGGGACGCCCGCCACACGCCCTTCAGGAAATGGGGCCTCAAATCGGAGGAGGAGACCGATCCCCGGGTTCGCGCGAAAGGTCTCATCCACGCGGAAGGGGATGTTGTTCCAGGCGAGAAAGATGCCGTTCCAGAGGGCGAGGTTGTAGTAGATCCCATATCCGGTGCGCAGCACGGTCGTGCCCTTCCCCGTCAGATCAAAGGCCAATCCCAAACGCGGTCCCCAGTTGCGCGTCGTGTAGGGATAGAGCGACCGATTCCGCCGCCCGCGAAATCCATCGTTCGGATCTCCGGCGATGAGGATCTGGCCGGGTCGAGCCGGATCCACATACCCATCGGGGACGAAGACGCTCATGCGGTTCTGCTTGTCCACGAAGGGTTGATAGAGTTCGTAGCGAATCCCGTAGTTCAGCGTGAAGCGTGGCGTCACCTTCAGGTCGTCCCCGAAGTAGAAGGCGAAGAGCGTCGAGCGGGCATCCGCGCGAGGGACGCCGCGTGTCCGTTGGGCGACTTGGGGGAGGCCGAGCAAGAACTCCGGCAATCCCGTCGACGCGCCGGTGAGGAAGTTGGTGAAGGTGAAGACCCCGCGATTGAAGGCGAGCACGCTCACGTTGTTGAATTGCAACGGGCGAATATCGAATCCCCAGCGAAACGTGTGCTTGCCTCGAATCGCCGTGACGTTCCCGACGATCTGCTCGGAGTTCTCCACGCGCTGCTCGGGAGCGAACGAGAGATCACCGAGCGTCGCGAAACCGCTGATATTCACACTCGGATAGCCGTCTAACTCCGGCGGCAGCGGCGGTAGCCCTTGGATGCCGAGCTGTTGCGTCCCGCGAAACTTCCCAACCTGCTCCGACGTGTTCAGGGCGCGCTCCCGGTTATATCCCAAGCGCAGTTCGGCCAGCAGGGTGGGCCGGAACGTATACGTGTTCACGATCGCCACGTTTTGAACCGTCAACTCATTGAAGAGCCCAAAGCGCGGGATAGCGCTCGGGGTGAAATCGTCCGTATCAGACCACGTATAGCGCGCGAACAAGCGCCACCGATCAGAGACCTGATGATCCACGCGGATATTGAAGAGGGCACCATCCAGTCGCCGACTCTGGAAGTTAACGAAGTTCGGCCGTTGAAACGGCGCGTTGGGCAGCGGATAGAGGGCGATGAGCGTCCGGGCGATCGCCGAGATGCGCTCGGGCGGAATGCGATTGTTGGGGAAGGGCTGTCCGGTCTGGGGATCGAGCACAGGTCTCGGGTCGGCTGAGAAATCGCCCGCGCGTTCGGCGGCCGTGGGGACTTGCGCTGTCGCCGTCACCCCGCGGCGATGTCGGAGCCACTCCATGCTGGAGAAGAAGAACGTCCGGTTCTTCACCACGGGCCCGCCCAGCGTCCACCCGAATTGATTGCGTCGGAAGGGTGGCGGCTCCTGGAAGTCGAAGAAGTTCCGGGCGTCTAGCGCATCGTTTCGGAGGAATTCGAAGACGTTCCCATGAAGCTCGTTGGTGCCGGATTTGGTCGCCACGTTCACCTGCCCGTTGGAGAAGAAACCGTACTGGGGATCGTAGGGTGAGGTCTGGACCCTGAACTCCTGCACCATCTCGATCGAGGGCTGCAGGCTTGTATTCCGAAATCGGAAGCCGGAGGACTCGATGCCATCGATCAAGTAGCTGTTGTTACTCGCTCGACCGCCGCTCAGTTGCAAACCGATATTGTTCGGTCCAGAGCCTCGAAGCGTCACATGGGCTTTGACGGCCGGCGAGGCGCCCGGCACCAGATAGGCGAGCTGCAGATATTGTCGGCCGTTGAGGGGCAGTTCCAGGACTTCACGCCGATTGATGACGGTCCCGATATTCGCATTCTCCGTGTTCACCAGCGGAACCTGAGCGACGACGATGACCTCCTCCCGCACCTCTCCGGGCTGGAGCACAATATCCAAGCGGGCCGCTTGCGCCACCTCCAGGATGATCCCGCTCTGGGCGAAGGGGCGAAAGCCCGTCATCTCCGCTCGGAGCGCGTACTCCCCGGGCAGCAGATTGAGGACGCGGTAGAGGCCATTCTCATCGCTCTGCACCGTTCGCGTCTCGTTCGTCCGCACGTTCCGCACGGTGATCGTCACGCCCGGGACGACGGCTCCGCTCGGATCTCGAACGATCCCCGTCAGTGAGGCCACCGTCGTTTGCGAGGCCACCGAGCACACGGGAAGAGCCAGAAGAACGAGGAGAAGACTGTGTCGTCTCATAATCTGCCCTCCTTTCCGGCGCAGATTGTAGTCCCCACCCGGGAGGAGGTCAAACGAGAAGATCTGATGAGTTCGATCAGCATTCCTTTTGCTCCACCCGGCTGTCTGGCCGAGGGCGGGGAGTGGCTTCGATCCATCCCCTTCTGGGATGCGAACCGATCACGTTCATCGAAGTTGCGTCGCGGCCTGGTCTGCCGAGCTATGGGTCACGGTCGGCCCGAAACCGGGCGCGGCGAGCAGGGGCGACTGGCCAGTCGTCCCTACTTGTGGTGCCCGCACCGCAGGCGGAATGAGCCACAGAACGAGGCAGCTTCACAAGGCTCGCTCCCCCGTGGTATCTTACGGGCAGCGGGGATTGAACGGCGGGAACAGCTCGTCGGGGAGACGAGACGATGAATCGGTGGAAGGATTGGTACGAGCAGGGAAAGCGAGATTATGAGCGCGCGCTCCTTGATCTGCAGTACGGCTACTATGAATGGGCGTGCTTCACCCTACAACAGTCGGCCGAGAAGGTCATCAAGGCGTTGGGACTGGCTCGCGGGCTGACACTCTGGGGTCACTCTTTGACCGAGATGCTGAGGCTGATCGGTCACGCTTTGGAGGTCCCGCCGGACATCCTGGAGTGTGCCCGGCGGCTCGACTTCTACTATATTTCGCCCCGTTATCCGAACGGCTTCGCCTCGGGCAAGCCGGCCGATTACTTCACCGAAGCTCAGGCGCGGGAGGCTCTGGATGCGGCAGATCAGATCATCCGGTTCTGTGAAGGCCATCTCCCTCGACCGGGATGAAGTGCTTCGACGGTTGCGGGAGGTCGCGGCCGAAGCTCTGGAGACCTTCCCAGAACTTCGGCAGATACGAGTGATCGGTTCTCTGGCGACGGGGACCCAGACGGGCACCAGCGATGTGGACCTGTTGCTCCAGGTGGCGGACTTTCCAGCCCATCCGCTGGAGGCCATGAAACCCTACTACCTCTTCTTCTCCCGCCGCCTGAACGTGGGCCTGGATATGCTGCTCATCGGCCCGGTCCCCCCACCTGAATTGGAGGGGATGCTCCGAGAGAGCCTCTTGGTGGCCGCGCGGGAAGATGCCGCCTGCCTCTAGCTCGCATACACCTGGCCTGTGAGAGCCTCCTCACGCATCACGCGGTTGCGGAGTTCGCCGATGCGCTCGATCCAGGCGACGACCTCATCCCCCTCGTTCAGATAGGTCGGAGGGCGACGGCCCATCCCGACCCCGGGTGGCGTTCCCGTGGAGATGATGTCTCCAGGCCGCAGCGTGAAGAGTTGCGAGAAGTAGTGCACCAGATAGGGGATCGAGAAGATCATCTCCCCCGTGTGGGAGTCCTGGCGCAGCTCCCCATTCACCCACAGTCGCAGACGCAGCGCGTGGGGATCGCCCACCTCGTCGGCCGTCACCAGAAATGGGCCGCAGGGAGCGAAGCCGTCGAACGTCTTGCCGTGCGTCCACTGCCCGGTCCGAAACTGAAAATCCCGCGCGCTCACGTCGTTGAGCACCATATAGCCAGTCACATAGGCCATGGCCTCGCTCTCCGAGACATACTTCCCCTCCCGACCGATCACCACGGCCAGCTCCACTTCATAATCGAGCTGCGCGACCGCGCGCGGGAGCGGGATCGGATCGCGCGGCCCGATGAGGGCGTTGGCGTACTTGGCGAAGAAGATCGGCTCTTGCGGAATGGGCATTCCGGCTTCCCGCGCATGATCCCGATAGTTGAGGCCGAGGCAGATGATCTTCTCCGGCCTTCGGATGGGCGGCAGAAGGCACACCTGCTCAAGGGGCACTGCTGCGTCTTCGGAAAGCGGCCGCTCACCGGCTCGGATCGCCGCCTCTAAACGCTGCGCCTCGGAGAGCGCCTCCTGGCCGCGCTCCAACAGATCGCGCGCGTCTCGGAGATCGGGATCGCGATCGCTCAAGCTGTAGACCCGATCTCCGATAACGATCCCCACCTGTTCCCTCCCCTGCCAAATATAATGGGCCAACCGCATATCCCCTCCCTGCGCATGAGCTCAGACCGCACGCGAGAACCCCTGAATTTTAACAGCTCTCGGTCTGATGCTCAGCCCCACGACGGGGTCCCCACGCGATCTCGAGATCGCGTGGGGTGTCCGCCGCCTTCTCCCGGTGAAGTGAGCGCGAGATCACCCTGGGTGGAGAACGAGACCGGGGTGAGCTCCGGTCAGGCCTGAGCGGTCTTTCACAATACAGCCACGAATGAGCACATATTCGACGCCGTGGGCGAACCGGCGCGGATGCGCGTAGTCGGCGCGATCGCCGATGGACTGCGGATCGAAGAGGGCGAGATCGGCCACCTTGCCCACCTCTACGGTCCCACGATCGCGAAGGCGAAGGCGCGCTGCCGGCAAGGCGGTGATCTTGCGAATGGCCTCCTCAAGGGGGAGAAGGCCGCGTTCGCGCACATAACGGCCGAGGAATCGTGCGAACGCCCCGTACAAACGCGGATGTGGCCGTTGTCCGGTCTCGATCCCGTCGCTCCCGATCATGTGGAAGGGGTCGCGGAGAATGCGGCAAACATCCGGCTCATATCCATGATGCGAGATGATGGAGACCTGTAACTCTTCTTCCCGTAAAAGCTGTACGATCGCCTCGCCTACAGAGATCGCGCGAGCGCGAGCGACCTCCGCGAGCGAGCGTCCCAGAGCGAAAGCGTTCCTCCTGGTCGTCAGCCCGCTGATGGTCACGCTCGCCCAATCCCGGGGAGCGACGTTGAGCTCGGTGATGATGCGGCGGCGGGTGAGTGGGTCGTTGAGTCGGGCGAGGATCCGTTCGGCGTCATCGGCCTGGGCCCACTCCGGCAGGAGCGCATGGAGGAAGGTCGAGCCGGCTGTGTAGGGATAGGAATCTATGGTCACGTCCACACCTCGCTTGCGGGCTCGATCGAGTCGTTCGAGCACAGCCTCGGCTTTCCCCCAATTCCCTCGCCCGGCGGTCTGCAGGTGAGAGATCTGCACGGGCACACCAGCCTCTTCGGCGAGGGTGAGCGCTTCGGTGAGCGCTTCGTCGAGCCCATCGAAGTAATCGCGAAGGTGGATGGCGAAAAACCCGCCCGCTTCGCCCACGGCGCGGAGCACGGCACGCAGCTCCTCTCGCGTCGCG
>BEHK01000002.1 GCA_002898775.1 bacterium HR08
TTTTTACATCGTCGGTCGGATCAAGGATGTGATCATCTCCGGTGGGGAGAACATCTACCCGGCGGAGGTCGAGAGCGTGATGCTGGGGCATCCGGATGTAGCGGAGGCCGCGCTGATCGGGGTGCCGGATCCGGAGTGGGGGGAAGTCGGTCGGGCGATCGTCGTGCGCCGGCCGGGGAGCGCGCTGACGGAAGCCGAGCTCCTGGCCTATCTGCGCTCTCGCCTCGCGAGTTACAAGGTGCCGAAATTCGTCGTCTTTGTCGAAGATCTGCCGAAAACCGGCGCCGGAAAAATTGATCGAGCGATGCTCAGACGATGCTATGGGAACCAGTGAGAGAGGGTGAATGCGTCCTTCCGCAGATGCGCACTCGAGGAGAGAGATGATGACGGTCATAAGTCTTGCAGGACTTGGTCTGTATATCCCGGAACGCACGATGACGGCTGAGGAGTTGGCCGCGATCTCCGGGATCCCAGCCGAAGTGATCCGAACGAAGTTCGGGTTGAATCGGAAGCATCTCGCCGACGTCGCTGGAAAGGGAGAGACCGTCTCCATGATGGCTGCTGAGGCTGGGCGGCGCGCCCTTCAGGACGCCGGAATAGCTCCGGAGGAGGTCAACGCCTTGATTTACTTCGGGAGCATGCACAAGGACTACTACGTGTGGCTGGCCGCGCCGCGCATTCAGGAGCTTTTAGGAGCGCGGCGCGCCTACGCGTTTGAAATCAGCGGAGCATCGGCCGGGCTTCCCTTCGCCTTGAAAGTGGCCCGAAGTATGATGCTCACGGATCCCGCCTTGCGCCACGTGCTGCTGGTGGCCGCTTCGACCGAGTCCATGCTCTTGGACTATACGAATCACCGTGCGCGCTTCATGTTCAACTTCGGCGATGGGGCCGCGGCGTGCCTGCTCCGCCGCGATTTTCCCGTCAACATCGTCTTAGAATCCGCTTTCCTCACTGACGGCCGCTTCGCCGAATTCGTTCGCGTTCCGGCTGGAGGAGCCGTGCTCCCCCCTAGCCACGAGACCGTCGAGCGCCGTCTGCACGTTCTCGACGTCACGGATCCCGCGCGAATGAAAGAAATGCTCGATCCTATCTCACTAGACAGCTTCGTGCGCGTTGTGCGAGAAGCCCTCGCCCGCAGTGGAGGCCTCCGTCCTGACTTCCTGATCCCCTTGCATACGAAACGCTCGCTCTTTGAGGCGCTACTGTCCGCACTCGGGCTGACGGAATCACAAGCGATCTACCTCTCGGATTACGGCCACCTCTCGGCAGCCGATCCGTTGCTCGGACTTCATCTGGCTCGGCAAGAGGGGCGATTGCGCGATGGGGACGTGGTGGTTCTGGTGAGCGCGGGGACCGGATACTCTTGGGGAGCAACGGTCATACGATGGGGGAGATTCGCATGAGCGACCTACGCATCGGTGCGAGCGCTTCCTGGTCGAAGACGATCACCATGGCCGACATTCGGGCTTTCGCCGCCCTCACCGGCGACGAGAACCCACTTCATGTGGACGAGGCTTTCGCTCAAACGACGCGCTTTGGCCGACCGATCGCTCACGGCATGCTGGTGGCGAGTTTGATCTCGACCGCGCTGAGCCGACATCTTCCCGGACCGGGGACGATCTACCTCAGCCAGAGTCTCGAGTTCGTTCGCCCCGTCTATCCGGGCGATACGGTCACGGCCTTGGTGGAGGTGACCGAGATCCGGGATGATAAGCCGGTGGTCACGCTGATCACGCGATGCGTGAACCAACATGGGGAAGAGGTCGTGCGCGGGAAGGCCGTCGTCCTCGCTCCCGGAACATGACGCGTATGATGAGGATCTCATCGGACTCAAAGCGATGGCGGCCCTCGGCGGTCTACCTTGACAGGCCTCCATCCTCTGCTACGCTTTTCCTTCGATGGGACCGATGACGCGTGCGGCGAAAAAGACACGAGCGCCCTCGACCGCACGAGGTTTGGCGACGAGGGAGCGCCTTTTGGCTGCCGCCCAAGAGGTCTTCGCCGAGGGGAGCTATCATGAGGCGTCCGTCTCCGCCATCTGCCGCCGCGCGGGCGTCGCTCTCGGGACCTTCTACCAATACTTCGCCGATAAAGAGGCGATCTTCTCCGAATTGGTCGCGCGCACCAGCATGGCCTTGCAGGCGGAGCTCACTCGTGCCCTGCACGCCGAAGGCGACCTTCGCGCGCAACTGGATCGCATCCTGGCGACGTTCTTCGCCTTCATCCGTCACCATCGAGCCTCTTATCGGATCTTTCGAGAGGTGGAATTCATCAACGAGCGCATGCATCATCGGTTCTACGACGGGCTCATCGCGCTCTTACGGGAATTCCTAGCCGAGCAACGTCGCCGCGGGCAGGTTCGCGCCCTCGATCCTGAGGTCGCCGCCCTCGCCCTTATCGGCGTGGCGTACTTCCTGACCCTTCGATGGCTCATCCTCGGTCCTGGCGAGGTCCCCGAATCCACTCGCCATACGGCCGTCGAGTTCCTCCTGTCTGGGATCGATACCGGTCGTCCCCTCACCCCCTCTCCGCAACGCCCCACCAGCGCCACCTCATTCGGCGAAGTCACTTCGTCCTCTCCCGCGACGCGTGGCGCGCTCTCTCGCCAGAGACTGCTGCAAGCCGCCAGGACGTGCTTCAGCCGCAAGGGCTTCTACGCGACGTCCATCGCGGAGATCACCCGGCGCGCGGGCGTCTCCCTCGGAGCCTTCTATCTCTACTTCTCCAGCAAGACCGAGATCCTCGATGAGCTGGTTCGGGAGCTCAACGCACAACTACGCCGGAATGCTCGCGCGGCGATCGCCGGCCTCACCGACCGCCGCGAGATCGAGCGCGAGGGCTTTCGCGCCTTCTTCCACTTCATCCGCCAAAATCGCGAGGCCTATCGCATCGTCCGCGAAGCCGAATTCGTCTCCCCCTCGGTCGCCCGCTGGTACTTCGAGCGATTAGCCCATGGATATGTCCGCGGACTCCAAGAAGGAATGCGTCGCGGAGAGATTCGCCCGCTTGACGCGGAGACCCTGGCGTATTGCCTCATGGGCATCGGTCACTTCGTGGGCTTGCGCTGGGTCGTCTGGTCCTCACGTCCCTCGCTTCCGAAGCGTGTCTTCGATCACGCCTTGGACTTAATCCTTCGTGGCTTGAAGGGCCCGCTCCCTGAATAGGCGGTGAAGACTTCCTGCCGGATGGGTGCGCCCCAGCGCCTAACGCACGCGATATCGGCCAGCGACGACCGCCAACGCCCCCTCGACGCTCAGATCCTCGAATGGTCGGAATCTCTCCGCTGACCCCCTTGACAGGTTGGACGACTTATGATATATGAATCGGGTCTCAGAAATCGAGATTTTTGGAGGCCAAGATATGAACTTAGCTCATCGAGTGCTCGAACTCACGGTGACAGTGCTCATAGTGTCACTAGGCGTCGGGATGGCTCCGGCGCAGGGCGGTCCCCCCTCCCTGCTTCTTGAGGTCGCGCCGCCAGAGGCTGGTCCCATTGGCGGGAGCGTGCGCGTGGTGGGGATGGCGCCGAGTGTGGTGGACCTGAACGCGATTTTCAGCGGGCAGCTCATCAGTCCGATTCCGCTGGCCGGGCCGCCGCAGATCAACATCGAGCCGCTGTTTGACGCCAGCGAGTTCCCCGATGGACCGCGACGCGTCACGCTGACCTACCGCCCGGTGACCATTCGGGCGAACACGCCGTTCATTCCAGGAGCCGTCGGGTGGGTGCTGCCGGCGCGTATCGGTTCGACGCTCACCCCCGAATCGTTTTTGCGTCGCTTCCTGAGCGATTACATCCTGGAGGTCAATGGCTTCAAGTTCGCCGACGAGGACCTCATCAAGCCGGAGAACGTCGTCTCCATCGGTCCGATTGACGGTGCGGTGGTCGGCTTCCCCGGTCAGATGGTTCATATTTGGGCGGTCAATTTCTCGCAACGCATCAGTGAGCCGGGCACCTATCGGATTCGGAACAGCGTTCGGATCCCGAAAACGGAGCCCGCTCCCGAACTCGGGCTTTCGTTTCTCGCCGGCGAATTGATCATTGACATCACGATCAACATCCAACCCGTCGGTGCCGCGGCCGCCTCGGTTGGCCCTCAGCCGCCTGCACTGAACCATTGGGCGGCCATCGGCCAAATGCTGCGCGACGTTCAGGCGGCGCTCGGTGCTGATCCCCTGTCATGGAGGTGAGAAGATGAAGTTCAAACGACTTTCTCTCCTGTGCCTGATACTGGTTCTCTGCAGCAGCGGTCGCGCTGCTGCGCAATCAGCTTCGACCGGACAGATCACGGGGACCGTTCGGGACCCTTCGGGAGCCGTCCTCCCCGATGCGCTCGTGGTGGCGAAGAGCCCGACGGGTCTGGTTCGAGAAGTCCGCACGGATGAAGCCGGTCGCTATGTCATCCCGCTCCTCCCTCCCGGCGTCTATCGGCTGGAGATCAGCCGTGCGGGATTCAAGACCTACGTGCTCGAAGACGTCACCGTGCGCCTCACCGAGACGACGGTGGCCGACGCGAGCCTGGAGATCGGTGAACTCGCCGAGACGATCACCGTGGAGGCGGAGAATCCGCTGCTTCAAGCGGACCGGCCGACGACCGGGCGGGTGATCACGGGACGGGCGTTGACGGAACTGCCGCTCGCCACGCGCAATTTCACGCAACTGTTCGCCCTGACGGCGGGCACCAACGTGGATCTCCCCGATCACTCGGCTGCGGGATTGAACACGCTCGACATCTCGGTCAACGGCCTGAACCGCTACAACAACAACTTCCAGCTCAACGGCATTGACACCAACGGCATCGGCATCAACAACGCCTTCAGCTATCCCGTCCCGGCGCCGGATGCCCTGCAGGAGTTCAAAGTCCAAACGAGCCTCTACGATGCCTCCTACGGCCGCAGCGCGGGCGGACAGATCGTCGTCGTCACGCGATCAGGGACGAACGAATTCCACGGCAGCTTTTATCATTTCCTGCGCAACGACAAGCTCAACGCTAACGACTTCTTCTTCAACAGTACAGGGACGCCCCGACCGAAATTCATTCGCAATCAGTTCGGGTTCACCCTCGGCGGCCCGATCTCCCGGGATCGAACGTATTTCTTCGGGTCGTATCAAGGCTCGCGGGAACGCAATGGAGCCGCTCGCGGGGCTCTCTCGACGTTGGCCTTGCCGCCCCTGCTGACGAACGATCGTTCCCCGGCGGGAATCGCGCGCGCCTCGGGAGTCCCCGAAGCGGTCATCTCGCCGGTAGCCTTACGGCTCCTCAACGCGCGCCTGCCTGATGGCTCGCTGGTCATCCCCTCGCCTCAGGTGAACCGTCCGGGCGTAAATTATTCCGTCTCGGTCCCCATTCGCTTTCGGGAAGACCAGTTCACCGTCAACCTGGATCACCAACTCCGTGCCAACAACAAGCTGAGCGGGAAGTTCTTCTTCACGCAGAATCCGGAGAAGGTCGGTCTCAACGTCTTCTTCGGCGCGAACGTGCCCGGATTCGGCTCCTCGCTGCAAAATAACAACCGACACCTGGCTCTGTCCGATCTCCATATCTTTGGTCCGAACTTGACCAACGAGGTGCGCGTCGGGCTGCATCGGCTGGCAGCAGATTTTCGTCCGAACGAGCCGATCACAGCGGCATCGGTCGGGATCTCGCGCTTCAACACCTCGATCTTTCCCGGCATTCCGACCATCGGCGTGCTCGGCAGCTTTCAAATCGGTCCCGGCCCCTTCGATCAGCTCTTCACCGTGATCAACACCTTCACCTATGCCGACACCATCTCCTACGTTCGCGGCCGTCATCACCTGCGGGTAGGAGTCGAAGTCCGTCGTCTTCAGGAGAACGGCGATTTGCCCTCGTTCCATCGCGGGCAAATTCTCTTCCTGGACTTCCCCTCGTTCGTGCGGGGCGACATCTTTTTGACGCTTGTGGCCTCCGGCATCAGCGACTTTCATTATCGCAACACAGACTTCAACGCCTTCGTCCAAGACGATGTGAAAGTCAGCCCGCGCCTGACACTCAACCTCGGCCTGCGATACGAGTTCAACGGGGCGGCGTCGGACAAGTTCGGCCGGTTGCAGACGTTCGATCCCGCACAGTATCGTACCGGCCCTCCCCCCAATGGATTCGTGATCGCCGGCAATGCGAAGGGACGATTTCGGGTCCCCGGCGTCCCGTTGGTGAGCGACACGATCCTGAAGAGCGAGGACCCCAACAACTTTGCGCCTCGTTTCGGTTTCGCGTACAGACTCTCGGAGGCGCATCGTGTAGTCCTGCGTGGCGGGTATGGCATCTTCTTTGATCGGCTCTCGAATCAGCCTCCCTTCTTCGCCGTCGGGTCCATCCCCTTCGGAGCCTTTGACGTCGGCGTCTTCCCGACCGCGTTCCGTGGTGCGACGTTCGCCAATCCCTTCCCCAACCTCGGTCTGCCGAGCGAATTCCCGAAAGTCCCCATCGTTCCAAATGCCGCTCAGTTGGCGGCCGGAACGGCTCCCATCTCCGGCTTCTTCATGGATCCGAACATGCGCACGCCCTACGCGCAACAATACAACCTGAACCTCCAATACGAGTTCGCCAAAGATTTTCTTCTGGAGATCGGCTACGTCGGGACGAAAGGAACGAAGCTCATCCAGCAGGTGCGAATCGCGCAGGCGCAACTGGCCAGCCCATCGCGCCCGATCAACGGGATCACCGAAAATACGCCGGCCAACGCCGTGCTGCGCTCCCGATTCCTGGGATTCTCTCCTGATGGACTGAAGCAGTTTCAAACGTCGGGCAATTCCACTTATCACTCGCTGCAGCTCACGGTGACCAAGCGCCTCGGTCGCGGGCTTCAATTTCTGGCCGCGTATACGTTGAGCAAGTGGTTGGACGATCGAACCACGATCACGGGCTTGCAGGGCGATGCGACGGCCTTCGCCCCCGGCGATCAATTCCATCTCTCGCTCAACAAAGGCCGGTCGGACCTCGATCGGCGCCATCGCCTGGTCGTCAGCGGGACATACGATTTCCCGACGATCGCAAAGCGTGGAGCGCTCGGCCATCTCCTCTCCGGCTGGGAGCTGGCTTGGATCGCCACATTCCAATCGGGCCGTCCCTTCAGCATCCTGGACTCCAGCGGGGCGTCGCTCTTCGGCGTGACGACCTCGCGCGCGAGCTTCGCTCCGGGAGCGACGCTCAAGACGGCTCTCCGACAAGGGCCTGTGCACCGCCGTTTGAATCAGTTCTTCAATCCGGCGGCGTTCGTCACGGCGGGCCCGGGCTTTGGGAACGCCGGGCGGAATATCCTCACCGGGCCGGATCAGCGAAACGTGGACCTATCGCTCCTCAAGCGAATTCCCGTTCGTGAGGGGCAATATCTGGAATTCCGCGCCGAGTTCTTCAACGCCTTCAATATCGTCAACTTCGCCAATCCGGGGAGCGACATCGCCACGCCGGCGACCTTCGGGGTGATCACTCAAACGAGCACCAGTCCGCGCCTCGTTCAGTTCGCCCTGCGGTACAGCTTCTGAGGAGGGTCGCTCATGCCGTTCGTCTCCGTAGGCGATCTTCGCATCCATTATCGAGAGCATGGCGCGGGTGATGAGCCGGTCCTCTTTGTCCACGGGAATCTCGCCTCCGGGCGATGGTGGGAGCCGGTGATCTCTCGCCTGCCCGCCGAACGCTATCGAATGGTGGCGCCAGACCTGCGCGGCTGTGGACAGAGCGACAAACCCGACACGGGATACACTGTGCCGGAACTGGCTGAGGACGTTCGGGCCTTTGTGACGGCAGTGGGGCTGCGCTCGTTCCATCTGATCGGACACTCGATGGGCGGCGCGATCTCGCTTCTCTACGCGCTCGATCATCCGATGACGGTCCGAAGCCTGACGCTGATCGCGCCGGTTCCGCCCGAGGGCCTCACGCTGGCCGAGGAGCTTTATCCCCTCATGGAGGAGATGCGGCGGGATCGAGCACGGCTGCGAGAGGGATTCCTCGAATTCCTGCCCGGGCTCGCGACCGATGAGCTGTTGGAGGCGCTCGTGGATGATGCCTTCGTCTGCCATCCGGCGTGCTACGGCGAGCTTCCCCGAAGCTTCGGAACATTGCAGTTTGCCGATCGGCTGACGACGCTCCGGTTGCCAACGTTGATCGTATGGGGCGAACAAGATCGGCTCATCCCTCGCATGGCCATGGAACGATTGCGTGACGCTATCCAAGGCAGCCGATTGGAGATCCTGCCTGATGTCGGGCATGGGCCGCAGGTGGAAGCTCCAGACCGCCTCGCCGCCCTTCTTGGTGAGTTCCTGACATCCCTCAAGGGAGAGTGAGTATGCGCCTTCGAGTCTCCTTTCTATTCAGCGCCCTCGTGCTCGGCATCTCTTCCTCTTCGACCCGAGGAGGGTTAGGCGCTTCATCGCTCGTTTTGGAAGCGACGTTCACGAGCGTCGCCAACGGCTGGGTTAAGGTTGAGCGGTGGCGGGATATGAACCCGAATTTCATCCAAGAAGATTTCCCTCCTGATGGCCGCGGGGATCAGGATGGGCAACGGGCCACGTTCTTTGGGACCTCGCGACCGCACTCGAGTCAGTTTCTCCTCTACTATGCCCCAGGATGGGATACGAATCCGCGCCCCGTTCCCGTCCTGCTCGTCCACGGAGCGAACTATAATGCAGATCTGGCGTGGGCGAATCCCGCCGAAGCAGGACCGTATGCGTGCGGTGCGGCGACGTGTCCGTCCACGGGGCTCATGCAGTTTCTGAGCGCGCGCGGATATAAGGTCTTCGCCATCAATTTCCCCCATAGACAGGGGGATAATTACTTCTGGGCTCAACTGATTCGCGACGCCATTCAGGTGGTAAAAGCCAGAACCGGAGCGGCACATGTTGACATCGTCGCGTGGAGCAAAGGAGCCTTCGCAGCACGGATGTACGTGAGCGGCGTTCGGACGTGGGGAGACGCTTATGCGAACGACGTGAGGAAACTCGTCCTGATAGGCAGCCCAAATGCGGGAACGGATTGGACATTCCGGCACGGATGGTCTCACAACTTTCTCATCTGGCCGGAGTGCGGGGGTCGCGTTAATGGGCCTTCCCCTCACACGGGGATGGTGTGTTGGGGACTCTGGAGATTCCATCCGGAGCTCTCTGTGTATCGGACTCCAACGGGAGACTTCTTCCCCGGCGCGCGGCAGATGCTCGCACGTTGGGATGGCGTATACCCGCTTCCCTTGTGGGAACAAGACAGTTGGTCAACTTATTACGGCGGATGGGGAGTCTACACCTTCGGCTACGGGATTCAATTTGCCATAGATCAAGGCTCC
This sequence comes from bacterium HR08, assembly GCA_002898775.1. Lineage (GTDB taxonomy): Bacteria > Acidobacteriota > Blastocatellia > HR10 > HR10 > HR10. The sequence goes on from BEHK01000002.1 coordinate 9,292, forward strand.
CTCGTCTCTGCCGTATTGAATGCGAGTATCCCAGCGAGCGTGCAGGTGTATCTCCTCTCTGGAAATGCGGCCGATATTCCCGGCATTCACAACGAACACACCGGGCCTAGCGATGGCATTGTTTTCGTGGCCAGTTCTGCAAACACGCGGGGCATCAACACAGTGAGTGGCAACGTGATCCTTAATGGCCTGAATCATCTGAAATTGATATGGGCAGATGCAGCGATGAATCAAATCGAGAGCTGGCTTCAGTGACCGCGGGGATCCCCTGCCTTCAAAGGTCGGGGAGGGCGATGGCTCGCGGGCTCACTATCTCCACCGATGGGGCGGGCCGAATGAGGTCGCACCCATACGGGCGGAGCTCTCAACTTAGGGAGGCAGCAGTATGTTGAAACGAGCATCTTCTGCTCTCGGCTGTGTGATGCTTCTGTTAGGAAGCATCTCCGCAGGGATGGCCCAAACCGCCTCCACCGGGCAGATCGTCGGGACGGTGCGAGATCAAACGGGCGCCGTGATTCCGGACGTGACCGTCGTGGTGACGGAAACGTTGACGGGCGCCCGGCGGGAGACGAAAACCGATGCCTCGGGCGGCTATGCGGTGCCGCTTCTGCCGCCGGGCGTCTACACGGTGGAATTCAGCCGCGAGGGGTTTCGTCGGCTCGTCCGGGAAAACGTCGCCGTGCGCATCACGCTGACAACGACGGTGGATGTGACGCTGGAGGTCGCGCCGCTCGGTGCGGAGACCGTCACCGTGACGGAAGAAGCGCCGCTGTTGCAAACGGATCGCCCGACGACCGGTCGCGTGATCGAAGAACGCGCGATCCGGCAACTGCCGTTGGCCACGCGCAATTTCCAACAACTGCTGGCGCTCTCGCCGGGCACGCTCGCCTCGGTCGTGCGCAACACGGACGTAGGTCGCGGCGATGCCATCATTCAGGTCAACGGTCAGCGCCAGACGCAAAACAACTTGCAGATCAACGGCGTGGATGCGAATTCCATCGCCCTGCACTCGACGTTTAACCTGCCCGTTCCGGCAACGGAAGCCATCCAAGAGTTCATCGTCCAGACGAGCCTCTACGATGCGTCGCAAGGGCGCAATAGCGGAGGGGTCATCGCCGCCGTCACCAAATCCGGCACGAACGAATTTCACGGCAACGTCTACGAGTTCCTCCGCAACCGCGTGCTCAACGCCAACGATTTCTTCCTGAATGCTTCCGGCCAGAAACGTCCGATTCTCACGCGCAACCAGTTCGGCTTCACACTGGGCGGACCCGTCGTCAGAGACAAAACGTTCTTCTTCGTCTCCTACCAAGGCACGCGCGAGCGCAACGGCGCTTCGCTCATCAACAGCGTGACGAGCGTGATCCTGCCTTCGGCCCTGACCGACAACCGCAGTGCCGAAGCGCTGGCGGCAGTCGGCAATACGCTCTTGCCCGCGGGGGTGACGCCGCTCCGCCCCTCCGACATTCATCCGGTCGCGCTCGCTCTGCTCAACGCGCGCTTCCCCGATGGGCGCCTGGTCATTCCGAGTCCGCCGCCCGGCTCGGCCGGCCCCCTCACCACGCTCACGCAATCGGGCCTCTCGCGCTTCCGCGAAGATCAATTCAACGCCAATCTCGATCATCGCCTCACCGCCAACAATACGCTCTCGGGCAAGTTCTTCTTCAACAATGACACCACCGATGCGGCCATCACTTCGTTTGTGATTCGTCCGGCCAATGCCGTGCTCGGCTGGGGCGGGCCGCTCGAGCGCAATAACCGCGTCTTCTCGCTGCGTGATACGCTCGTCCTCACGCCGACGCTCCTCAATGAGGCGCGTTTCGGCTACGCGCGCATCTTCCTCGAAGCTGTCCCTCGTGAGCCCTTCACAGCGGCTCAGTTCGGAATCGAGAGCCCGCTCCGGATGCTCTTCCCTGGCCTGCCGCAGATCAACGTCTTCGGCCTGTTCACCCTCGGTCCGGAAGGGCTCTTTGATGCCGAGGTCGTCCAGGAGCATTTCACCTATGGGAATACGCTCACCTGGACGAGAGGACGACACACGCTTCGCGCGGGGTTCGAGGGGCGACACTATCCGTTCCTGCTCCGATTCCGACTGTGGAACCGCGGGTTCGTGCAGTTCCTCAACTTCGTGGATTTCCTCCAAGGCGACATGTTCATTTCGTTCATCGGCTCGGGCGATCCCGAGCGCGAGCCCCGCATTCGCGATCTGGCGGCCTTCGTGCAGGAAGATTTCAAGGTCACGGATCGGCTGACGCTCAATCTCGGCCTTCGATACGAGCTGCTCGGCTACATGAGCGAAGTGCGCGGGCGGTTGGTCGGCTTCTTCCCCGATCAATACCGATCGGGGGCTCCGCCGAACGGTTTTGTGCTCGCGGGGAATGCCACGGTCTCGCTCCCCAACGTGCCGCTGGTCGAGAAGACCCTCATTCCTCAGGATGAGAACAACTGGGCGCCGCGCTTCGGTATGGCCTGGCGGCTTCATGATCGCCTCGTCCTGCGCGGTGGCTATGGCATCTACTTCATCCGCACATCGGGACAGATCGGCGGAGGGATTCAACTCTTCAACTACCCGTTCTTCGTCCTGCCGGTCGGGGCCGGATCGCGCCTCTTGCAATCGCTCGGATTTCCATTGCCGGTGGCCCGCACGCTCGGCCTGCCGTTCAACCGCCCCTTCCTTCAGGTACCGCCGCCGTCGGCCTTCCCCGTCGTTCCGACGATCCCGTCACCGTTGCGGGATCAATTCGGCAATCCCATCCCCATCTCGGGCGTCTATCTGGATCGCGGATTCCGTACTCCCTACACCCATCAGTTCGGATTGAACCTGCAATGGGAGATAGCCCGCTCGCTGCTTCTCGAAATCGGATACACGGGGACGCGAGGGATCAAGCTCACGCAGCTCTTCAACCTCAATCAGCCCGTCTTCGACCGAGCGGCGGGGCGGTTCATTACCCCCCTGCCGGCGTTCTCCAACAATGGGAACATCGCCGCGGGCTTGCACCTGATCCAGACGACGGGACAATCCTATTACCACTCGCTGCAACTCTCAGCCACTAAGCGCCTGAGTCGCGGATTGTCCTTCCTGGCGTCCTACACGCTCAGCAAATCCATAGATACGAACTCCGGCCCGTTGGCCGGTGATCTGGCCGCCAATCCCGGCGATCAACAGAACCATCGTCTGAATCGCGGGCCCTCGGATTGGGATCGGACGCACCGGTTCGTCTACAGCTTCGTGTACGACCTGCCGAAATTCTACGATGGTGATTCGGGCCTCGGGCGACGGCTGCTCAACGACTGGCAGATCGCGGGCGTGGCTGTCTTTCAATCCGGGACGCCTTTCACCGTCTTCGCTACCGGAGGAGGTGGCGGCATGAATCTGACGCGCGCCAATTTCGCGCCGGGATTCCGCGGATCGGCCGAACTGAGCGGTTCGGTCACGGCTCGCCTCACGCGCTTTTTCAACACGGCCGCCTTCGTCCCGCCGCTTGGCGCGACCTTCGATCCGAATGCTCCCTTCGGCAACACAGGAAGGAACATCTTGCGCGGACCGGACCAGCGCAACGTGGATTTCTCGATCATCAAGTTCATCCCCATCACCGAGAGAACGCGCGTGGAGTTCCGCACCGAGTTCTTCAATCTGACGAACACGCCCAGCTTCGCCAATCCCGATTCGAACGTGCTCTCTTCGGCGTTCGGCCGGATCTCGAGCACGAGCACGGGCCCGCGCGTGATTCAGTTCGCGCTGAAGCTCAACTGGTGATGGAGCGTGGACTTGTGGCATGTTCTCCGCGTGGGGTAAAAATGGGGGGAGTGAATCATACCCTGTCGGAGGTGTGACCATGATGAAAGAGTATCCCCTTCTGCTGGGGGGCGAGCCGAGGTATTCGGGAGCGAAGGTGGAGCTTCGGGATCCGTACGATCGCTCGGTGATCGGCGTGGTCCATTGGGCGTCGGCGGAGGAGGCGGCCGAGGCTGTGGCGGGAGCCATGCGCGCGTTTGAGGAGACGCGGCAGCTGCCGTCGCATGCGCGGGCGGAGGTTCTGCGGCGCGTGGCGGCGGAGTTGAGCCAGCGGCGGGAGGAGCTGGCTCAGCTCATCACTCGCGAGGCGGGCAAGCCGATTCGGGACGCGCGCCTGGAGGTGGCGCGCGCCATCCAGACCTTCACCGTGGCGGCCGAGGAGGCCAAGCGCATGGGTGGGGAGGTGCTGCCCCTGGATTGGATGGCGGGTTCGGAGAACCGATGGGCGCTCGTGCGTCGCTTCCCCATCGGGCCTATTCTGGGCATCACGCCGTTTAATTTCCCGCTCAATCTGGTGGCGCACAAGGTGGCGCCAGCGCTCGCCTCGGGCAATCCGATCATCATCAAACCGGCGCCGCAGACGCCGCTCTCGGCGCTGGCGCTAGGGGAGATTGTGGTTCGAGCGGGATGGCCGCGCGGGGGGATCAGCGTCCTGCCGTGCGCGAATGAGGTGGTGGCTGAGCTGCTGCGGGACGAGCGAATCCGGATGCTCTCGTTCACAGGCAGCGCGGAGGTCGGCTGGAGGCTGAAGGCACAGGTGCCGAAGAAGCGAGTGACGCTGGAGCTCGGGGGGAATGCCGCCGTCCTCGTGCACGAGGATGCCGATCTGGAGTACGCGGCGCGGCGAGCGGTGCACGGGGGCTTCACTTATGCGGGACAGACGTGCATCTCGGTGCAGCGGATTCTCGTCCATGAGGCAGTGAGTGAGCCCTTCCTGATCCGATTCCTAGAGGGGGTGCGGAATCTGGTCGTGGGGGATCCGAAGGAGGAGGCGACCGACGTGGGGCCGATGATCAGCGAGGCGGCCGCCGAGCGGGCCGAACAGTGGATTCGGGAGGCCGTCGCCGCGGGAGCGCGCGTGTTGGTGGGCGGCGAGCGGCATGGGGCCTTTCTGATGCCGACGGTGCTCGCCGATGCGCCGCCGGAGACGAAGGTCTGGAGCGAGGAGGTGTTCGCCCCCGTGGTGGTGGTGAACCGATACGCCGATTTCGAGGAGGCTTTGCGACAGGTCAACGCCTCGCGCTATGGGCTTCAGGCCGGCCTCTTCACCCGCGACGTGCGGCGCATCTTCCGGGCCTATGAGGTCCTGGAGGTCGGCGGGCTCATCGTCAACGAGGTGCCCACCTATCGCGCCGATCACATGCCCTACGGCGGCGTGAAGGACTCCGGCTTCGGCCGCGAAGGCGTGCGCGCCGCCATCCAGGAGATGACCGAACCCCGCCTCCTCGCCCTGAACCTGAATTGAAGAGATGCCACGCACACGGGTCAATGGGATCGAGCTGTATTACGAAGTCCACGGCGCCGGGGAGCCGCTGCTCCTGATCGCCGGACTCGGATTCGGCGCCTGGAGCTGGTTCCGCCAATTCCCGGATTTCTCGCGGGAGTTCCTGACTATCGCTTTCGACAATCGGGGAGCAGGTCTCTCGGAGAAGCCTGAGGGCGACTACACCATTGAGATGATGGCCGAAGACGCCGCAGGACTCCTTCGCGCGCTGAACGTGGAGCGGGCCCACGTGCTCGGTCATTCGATGGGGGGATACATCGCGCAAGAGCTGGCGCTTCGTCATCCCGACGTCGTCGCCAAACTCGTCCTGGTCTCGACGAGCTTTGGAGGGAAGAACGCCGTGCTCATGTCTCCCGAAACAGCAGCGCAGATGCGCTCGGAGCTGGAGGCTATGGGTGAGGAGAAGGAGAGAGCCTTGCGTCGCGGCCTGGTGCTGCGGTTCAGCGAACGATTCCTCGCCGAGCATTCGGAGATCGTCGAAGAATTCCTCGCGCGGCGCAAGGCCCATCTCCCCCCGGCGGATGCGTGGCAGCGGCAATTCGCCGCCTGCCTCCGCTTTGAGACCGAATCGCGTTTGAGCGCGCTTCGCGCGCCGACGCTGATTTTGACCGGCAGCGACGACCCGATCGTCCCGCCGGAGAACTCCTTCCGACTCACTCGTGCCATCGCAGGAGCTCATCTGGTCATCTTTCCCGGAGCGCGCCACCTCGTCTTCATCGAGCGCGCGGAGGATTTCAATCGCCTCGTCATGGAATTCGTGAAAGGAGCGTGAAGGATGAGAACTGCGAAAGCGGCGGTCATGCCGGACTTCCACCGTCCCCTGGAGATCCGCGAGTATCCTCTGCCGGAGGCGTTGGACCCCGGCATGGTGCTCGTTCGCGTCGAGATGGCCGGCATCTGCGGAACGGATGTCCATCTCTGGAAAGGGCAACTTCCGATCCCGCGTCCGCTCATCCTCGGCCACGAGACCGTGGGGACGATTGTGAAACTGGGCGAGGGAGTGACGACGGATTGGACCGGGGTGCCCTTGAGCGAAGGCGATCGCGTGACGTGGTATGCCGGGCGCTTGTGCGGCCAATGCTTCTACTGCGTGCGCAAGCGACAACCCACGCGCTGTCTCAAGCGCCGAGCCTACGGTATCACGTATGCCTGCGACACTCCTCCGCACTTCCTCGGCGGCTACGCGGAATATCACGTGCTGCTCCCGGGATCGGCGATCTTCAAACTGACGGATCTCTCCACGGAGATGGTCATCGGCGCCGGATGCGCGCTCAACACGGCTGTTCACGGCATCGAGCGCGTGGGGATCAGTTGGGGAGACATCGTCGTCATTCAGGGGAGCGGTCCCGTGGGCCTGGCCGCGCTCGCCGTGGCGAAAACCGCCGGCGCTCACCTCACGATCGTGATCGGTGGCCCGGCGCACCGGTTGGAGTTGGCCAAACAATTCGGGGCCGATCAGACGATCTCCATCGAGGACGTGCCCGATCCGGGAGAACGAATCGAACGCGTGCGATCGCTCTCCGGCGGCTATGGGGCCGATGTCGTCATCGAATGCGTGGGGATCCCCAGCGCGGTCGCGGAAGGATGGGAGATGTGTCGCGATGGGGGGAAGTATCTGGTGCTCGGCCACTACGGCGACGCGGGCCCGACGGCGCTCAATCCTCATGTGATCACGCGCAAGCAGCTGACCGTCTACGGCTCGTGGGCGAGCGAACCCCGCCACATGGCCATGGCGCTGGAGTTCCTGAGGCGAGCGGGCGATCGCTTTCCCTTCGATCGTTTGGTCTCGCACCGCTTTTCGTTGGACCGAGCGGCCGAAGCCCTCGAAGCGACAGCGCGTTGGACATCAATCAAAAGCGCGATCGTCCCCTGACGCTCGCCTGAACCTCCGCGGCTTCACGCGAAGACGTCCGATGGGGATTCCAGCGCGCGCTCGCTCATTGAGGCGAACGCGCGCTCGCGGAGCGAGGCTTCGATTCGCTCATCCACCCCGAGGGGGAGGACTTTCCAGAAGAATCCCTTCCATTCCTCCCAGCGTTCGAGCAGCTCTTGAGCGCGCGGGCTCGAAGTCGCCCGAACGTGTTCGCGCAGGAGCGCGCTCACCAGCTCTTCGTCCGCATCACCGAGCGGCACCAGACGCACGAGCTCGGGATTGTATCGCCGGGGCAAGCACCTGCGCTCGTCGAAGACGAAGGCCAAGCCCCCCGTCATCCCCGCGGCGAAATTCCGGCCGACCTCGCCGAGCACGAGGACGACGCCTCCGGTCATGTATTCGCATCCGTGATCGCCGACGCCTTCGACCACGGCAATGGCCCCACTGTTGCGCACGGCGAACCGTTCGCCCGCCCGTCCGGCGGCGAAGAGCCGTCCTCCGGTCGCCCCGTAGAGGACCGTATTCCCCATGATGACATTCTCATGCCATGCGTAGGATGCGCCTTCGGGCGGACGCACGATGATCTCCCCGCCGTGCATTCCCTTACCGACGTAATCATTGGCGTCGCCGAGGAGGATCATCCGCATCCCCGGCACGCAGAAGGCCCCGAAGCTCTGCCCGGCCGATCCCACGAAGCGCAGCTCGATCTCCGTTCCCGGCAGGCCCGCATCTCCATACCGCCGGGCGATCTCACCGGCGATGCGAGCCCCTACCGTCCGATCCGTATTTCGAATCGGCAGCGCGAGCCGAACACTTCGCTCCCCCTCAATGGCCGGCTTCACCTCGGGCAGGAGGCGCTCATCGAGCGTATCTGAAGATGCTCCACGACGCGCCGAAGCATCACGCCTGCGCAGGCGTACATGCGCCTGTGACCGTCCGTCGCGCGCATCTCTCCCACGCGCCTCTTCATTCAGACCCGCATGAAGCAGCTCATTCAAGAAGAGGCGCGCCTCCCGATGCGGAAGGAGAAGATCGCCGTCCGCGTCCAGCTCACCGGCTCCGATCGCTCTCGGAATGAGGAGATCGGTCCGACCGATGATCTCCGCCAGGTGTCGGACCCCAAGCTGTGCGAGAATCTCCCGAACGTCCTCGGCGATGAAGAGGAAGAACCGCTCGACGTGCTCCGGACGTCCGGGGAATCGCGCGCGCAGATCCTCGCGCTGGGAGGCCACGCCGACCGGACACGTGTTCAAGTGGCACTGTCGCGCCATCACACAGCCGATGGCGACGAGCGCCGCCGTGCCGAACCCGAACTCATCCGCTCCCAGCAACGCTGCCATGACGACGTCGCGCCCCGTCTTCAGTCCCCCATCCACGCGCACGCGGACGCGCTCGCGAAGGCCGTTGGCGCAGAGGACGCGGTGCACTTCGCTCAACCCCAGCTCCCACGGAATCCCCGCGTGTTTGATCGAGCCCAAAGGCGAGGCTCCTGTCCCCCCATCGTGGCCGCTCACGTGAATGACATCGGCCCCAGCCTTCGCTACGCCCGCCGCGATCGTCCCGATCCCCGCTTCGGCCACGAGCTTCACGGCGATGCGCGCCGCGGGATTGATCTGGCGCAGATCATAGATGAGCTGCGCCAGGTCCTCGATCGAATAGATGTCGTGATGGGGCGGGGGGGAGATGAGGGTAATGCCAGGGAGAGTGTGACGGATGCGGGCAATTTCTGAGGTGACTTTGTGCCCGGGGAGTTGTCCCCCCTCGCCCGGTTTGGACCCTTGCGCCATCTTGATCTCCAACTCGACGGCCGAACAGAGGTACTCCGGCGTGACGCCAAAGCGCGCCGACGCCACCTGCTTGATGACGCTGTTGGACCACGTTCCATCGGGGCGAGGACGATACCGCTCGGGATCCTCGCCCCCCTCGCCACTGTTGGACCGCGCGCCGAGCCGATTCATCGCGATGGCGATCACTTCATGGGCCTCACGGCTGAGCGCCCCATGCGACATCGCCGATGTGGAGAAACGCCGCACGATCGCCTGGACCGGTTCCACCTCCTCCCTCGGCAGCGAATGGGCCGCTCGCCGAAAGTCCAGCAGGTCGCGCAACGCGGTCGGAGGCCGTTCCTCGACGGCGCGCGCGTACGCGCGAAAGGCCTCCGGATCACCCGTGCGCACCGCGCGCTGCAATGTCCGAATGATCTCGGGATTGAACGCATGATACTCACCCTGACGACGGAAGCGATAAAACCCATGATCCTCCAGCCCGCGCGCGCTCGTTCGGAAAGCCGAGTCGTGAATCCGAAGGACATCCCGAGCCAATCCCTCGTAACTCGCCCCTCCGATGCGCGAGGGCGTGCCGGCGAAGCACTCCTCCACGACCTCGCGCGCCAATCCGATCGCCTCGAAGACCTGCGCGCCCTGATAGCTGAGCAACACCGAGATGCCCATCTTCGACATGATCTTCAAAAGCCCCTTCTCCAGGGCGCGAACGTAGTTCTCCAGCGCCTCGGCCGGCTCCATCCCGCGCTCGCGCGCGAGGGCTCTCACTGTCTCGAAGGCGAGATAGGGATGCACGGCGCTCGCCCCGTAGCCGAGCAAACAGGCGAAATGATGGTCCTCGCGCGGCTCTCCGCTCTCCGCGATCAGGCTCGCCCGCAATCGGAGCCCGCGCCGAAGCAGGTGATGATGCACGGCTCCGACGGCCAGCAGCATCGGGATGGGCGCGCGCTCGGCGTCCACGGCGCGATCGCTGAGCACAAGCACGCGGACGCCCTCACCCACCGCTCGCTCCGCATCCTCGCAGAGCCTTCGAACCGCGCGCCGAAGTCCCCCCGGTCCATCAGCCACCGGGAAGACCGCTTCCAAACGAGCCCATCGTCCGCGACTTCGATCGAGCACCCAGGCGAGCGCCTCTTCGCTCAGGATCGGGCTCCGCAACTTGATCAGGCGACACGCCTCCGGCGCTTCCTCCAGCCAGTGACCACGAGCACCGATGAGCGTCGAGAGCGACATCACCAACTGCTCGCGCAACGGATCAATCGGCGGGTTCGTCACCTGAGCGAACCGTTGCTTGAAGTACGTGTAGAGCAGGCGCGGCTTCTGCGAGAGCACCGACAGCGGCGTATCATCGCCCATGGAGCCCGTCGGCTCCTTTCCCTCCACGACCATCTGCTTGAAGAGGAAATCCAGGTCCTCGGTCGTGTATCCGAAAACCCGCTGCTCGCGCACCAATTCGCCGGCTTCTCGCGCCGGCCGATCGAAAGAGGCCGCCGCCAGAAGAGGGGGTCCTGTGATCAGGTGCTCCTGAATCCATCGAGCATATGGGCGATGCGCGGCCACCGAACGCTTGATCTCCTCATTTCGAAGCAATCGTCCCTGCGCCATATCTACGGCGAGCATCATCCCAGGCCCCAATCGCCCCTTCTCGACAATCCGCTCCTCGGCAATAGGAAGCACGCCGACCTCTGAGGCGACGAGAATGATCCCCTCCGACGTCACCACATACCGCGCGGGTCGCAAGCCGTTCCGATCCACGGCAGCCCCGACGATCCGCCCATCGCTGAAACAGAGCGCCGCCGGCCCATCCCACGGTTCCATCAGACATTCGTGATACTCGTAGAAGGCCCGCACCTCCTCATCCATGTCCGCGATCCCCTCATGGGCCTCCGGCACAAGCATCATCATCGCGTGCAAGAGCGAGCGCCCCGAGAGGACCAGCAACTCCAGCGCATTGTCCAGGTTGGCCGAATCGCTCCCCTCCTCCCACAGAATCGGCGCCAGAAGCTCCCCATCTTCCCCCCACACCGATGCCCGCAGGTCAGCCTCTCGGGCCCGCATCCAATGCCGATTCCCCTGGAGCGTGTTGATCTCCCCATTGTGCGCGAGCATGCGAAAGGGCTGGGCGAGCCGCCAATTCGGAAGCGTATTCGTGCTGTATCGCTGATGAAAGATCGCGAACGCCGTCTTGAACGACCGATTCCGCAAATCAGGATAAAACCGCCCAAGCTGCGAGGAGACCATGAGCCCCTTGTAGACGATCGTGCGGTGCGAAAGGGAGACAATATAAGTCGAGAGCGCCGCCGCGCGCATCCGCCGCTCGATCAGCTTCCGAAGCAGATACAGCTCGCGCTCGAAACGCTCGCCCGAACACGGCGCCTCCCCACTGGAGATCAGAAACTGCTCAATCGCCGGACACTCGGCCGCGGCTTTCTCACCGAGCACATCAAGGACGACGGGCACCGAGCGCCATCCGATCCATCGCACGCTCAATCGGCCGGGCCGAGACGGCCATTCTCGTACCGTCTCTTCAATGATCCGCCGCGCCTCGGTCAACTGTTCGCGTTCCGCAGGAAGAAAAGCCATCCCAACCGCTAATCTCTCGGTGTGGCAGAGGCGCGCTCCGAGCCGCACCGCCTCACGCCGGAAAAATCCTCGCGGGAGTTGAAAGAGCACACCAGCCCCATCTCCCGTCTCCGCATCCGCCGAAACCGCTCCGCGATGCTGCAGCCGCCCCAGTGCTTCAAGAGCCCACGCCAGAATCTCAGGCCGGGCCACCCCGCTCATATCGGCGATGAACCCCACGCCACAAGCATCGCGCTCGCTCAACGCCTCCCTCCATCCATCCATGCCCCTTTTGCCTCCCTCCCAAGCTCACCGTTCAACCCCATCACATAATCTTCGCGGTTATAACCCCTTCCTCAGGCCGCATATAGAGCGACTCAGGCAGAAGCGAAACAATGATGTCATACTCCCGCACATCCTTGATGAACCGCCGAATCTCTCGAAGCAGGAACTGACGGAACTCTTGCTCTGAACCACAGTGCTCACGTTGAGCTAAGAGAAATTGCATGATCTGCCCGTATCTTCCCATAGCGATGCATCCTCCCCGTGAATCTCTCCCCGGTCTCGCCTGAGCAACTATTGTGCCAAAACAGGGGAGAAGGAGATCACCAGCCATCACATTGAAAACAAGCAACTTACACGTCAACCGCGGGAAAGGCGACTCCTCAAATGTGAACAGAAACGTACCAAACTCAGAAATTGAGACATAAAAGTAACGACCCCTCGCGAATCTCAAGTCCATCCGATCGAAGCCGCAGGCGATTCGTGAAAGATTGCTACACTTTTGTCCTAAATTTTCTCGATCCGGAACGGATTTGATCGGTAGCATGATGATTCGAAAGGGCTTTCAAGTGTCGGTGACGAAAAGGCACACATGTCCCCCCATCTGCAACGATCGTCCAACAGAGATTCTGATTTGTCGTCTTTCTGGACGAAAGAGACGATCTTGTTTCGACACTCAGCCCCGGTCTTCGGAGGCCGTGAGCAAGCCATCTTTCCTCAGAGCAACGAGATAACGAGAGAAGGGGAGGCTCGCTCAAGGGTCCGGCATGGAGTTTGCAAATAAAGCTCCTTCGCGCGAGGGGAAGACGAGAGCCTCGCTCGGGCGCATTTGGGTCGGGTCCACGCGCGAGGCTCCCCCTCACTCCACGAAGGAGGAGGTGTTTTTATGTTAATGGAGAAGAAGACGCTCACGCAAGTCGGATCATCCCTTCCTCCCGGCTCCCAAGGTGGTGTCCTCTGGACAAAACGGACGATCAGCGCTCAGTTCCTGGTTTGCCTTATCTGCCTTATCCTCGCCTTACAAGAGCCCTTTTCATGGGCGCAGGAATCCCAAGCTCAGAAGCAGAATGCAGGAGCAGCCTCCCAAGAGCAGGGCTCCTCATTCTGGAAAGGCATTCGGTGGAACGGACATTTGGCGATCTCCTATATCCACAATACCACCAGCTCAACGAGCACCTTTCGAGTCTTCGATGAAGAGGCTCGCCGGTTCACTCTCCATCAGATGGGATTCTGGCTTGAAAAACCACCCACCGGAGAATCGCCGTTCGGATTTGGAGTAGACATCGTCTTGGGCTCCGATGCCAAGAAGATTCACGCGATGGGCTTGGGGGATACGGATGACCCGTTCGATCTCACTCAGGCTTACATCACGTACATGGTTCCCCTCGGAACCGGCCTCATGTTGAAGGTCGGAAAGTTCGTGACCCTGCACGGAGCCGAAGTTATCCGTCGTCCCGAGAACTTCAACGTCTCTCGTTCGATCCTCTTCGGATATGCGATCCCCTTCACCCACACGGGGCTCCTCGCGACCTATCCCATCACCGACCGATTCACTGTGACCGCGAGCATTGTCAATGGGTGGGACAATGTCACCGATAACAACTCCGGGAAGTCGCTGCACGGCATGGTCACGCTCCTCCCCCGCAAGGATCTGACCGTGACCATTGGGGGAACGTGGGGTCCGGAGCGAGCGGGTACGAACGGACCAAAGCGCGGCCTGGTGGACATCGTCGCTGCATATAAGCCGACCCCGACCGTATCCCTCATAGCGAACTTCGACTATGGGCGCGAGGCGGATGCCGTCCCCAACCAACTCGGTGAAGCCCAGAAGGCCCACTGGTATGGGGGCGCCGGATATATCCTCTATGATCTCACGACCCGATGGGCCATCGGCCTGCGGGGAGAATTCTTCAACGATCCGCAAGGCCTTCGCCTCGGATGGACCGATGCCCATACGGGTCTCCCCATCGGACTCACTCTCCGGGAGGTGACGGGCACGGTCCGTTACAAGATCACCGAGCAACTTCTCGCTAATTTCGAATATCGCCAGGATTTCGCCAATCATCCGGTCTTCGGCCAGAGCCCTGGACGACAGAAGTCCCAGGGCACCATCCTCGTGGAGCTGGTCTATGTATGGAAATGATCCCCATGAGAGGCTCAGCGCGAAAAATCCCGAGTAACCAATGGACCCCTTGCGCGTTTGATTTCGAAAACGTCCTCCGGCCATAGGGGTCGAGGCGAAGCGTCTTACATCCGAAATTCTCGTGCGCGACGGCGGAGCCATCCCGTCACGCTGAAGCGCTCCTTTCGGGTCGGCTGCACCTCGTGCTCCACCGTGTCGCTCCGCAGGAGGACGAAGGTTCCGGCTCGCGGCAGGATATCGTGAGCCGTCCCATCAGGATCGTAAATCCTCAACGCGCCCCCATCGTCCTCACTCCACGCGGGATTCAGATAGAGAATACATGAGATCACCCGTTCGTCGGCCGTGAGAAACCGGTCGCGGTGCCGCCGATAAAAGGCTCCCGAAGGGAAGACGGCGTAGTGAACCTCGAACGCGATGAGTCCGAGGAACAGCGCTTCATTCAGAACCTGCCGCAGTCGCTCGATCTCCGCCCAGTAGATGGCTTGAATGGGCGTCAGGGCATCCTCGTCCCACCAGAGGATCCAATCCCCACGAATCTCCGAGCGAACCCGATAGCCTGTACCGCGCCCGATCCCCGCGGGTCGGAATTTCCCCTCGTGCCAGAGACGTCGCGCCTCCTCGGCCAACTCGTGGACGACCCACGCGGGGAGAGCGTCCGTCGTCACGGTCCATCCTCGCTCCACGAGCTGGTGGAGCGCAGTTGAGAACCGCCCTTCGGATCCCCCCCAGATGCCGTGCATATCGGCGCTCTGGTCTGGGCGATCTGAACCTTACTCAATTATACGGCGAGATGCGCCGGATTCGACTCTTCTCGAATCTGACCTCCTGCCCTCTTGACGCTAAAGGCGAAGGCGGATAGGCTCCCCCTCTGGCGATGAGCAAGTGGGCCCGCGCCTTAATGCGGCGGACGCTCATGTCGCTCCTGATCGGGAGCGCGATGTGGTCCTCTCATCTCCCCTCAGCACCACTGGTGGTATCCTCCTCGTCATCTCCGGCCTCATGGGTGATCGTGGGAGCGACCATCGTGGATGGCAGCGGCCGACGGCGTTTCCGCGCCAATGTTCGCATCTCCGGTGACCGCATCGTCCGCGTCGGACGGTTCGCGCCCGGACCCAATGAGCGCGTGCTCCGCGTCCCGGGTCTTGTTCTCGCCCCGGGTTTCATTGACCTGCACAACCATTCGGATCGTGGGCTGGAGGCGGAGCCCACGGCGACCAGCCAGATCGCTCAAGGGATCACGACGATCGCGCTTGGCCTGGACGGCAGCTCCCCATGGCCGATCGCCGATTACCTCCAGAGGCGTCGAGAACGTCCGGCAGCGGTCAACGTCTTGCTCTTCGTCGGCCATGCCACAGTGCGCCAACTCGTCATGGGACGCGAGACGAACCGACCGGCCTCCGAGCGCGAGATCATGGAGATGGAACGGCTCGTCGAGCGAGGAATGCGAGAAGGCGCCTTCGGACTCTCTACCGGTCTCGAATATGATGTCGGCTATTGGAGTACGACGGAGGAGATCATCGCCCTGGCGCGCGTCGCAGCGCGTCAGGGAGGCCTCTATGTGAGCCACATCCGCGATGAGGGCAATGGCATGCTCGAGGCTCTCGAGGAAGCGCTGCGCATCGGTCGCGAAGCCAACATTCCGGTCCACATCTCGCACATCAAGCTGGCGACCGTGAGCGTGTGGGGGAAGGCGCGCGAGGTCGTCGCGCGGATCGAGCGCGCGCGTCAGGCGGGGGTAGATGTCACCGCCGATGCGTATCCTTATGAGGCGTGGGCTTCGACGATCACCGTCCTTGTGCCGAGTCGTCGGCATGAGGATCCCGCGGCCGTCGCGCAGGGCCTCGAGGATATCGGGGGCGCGGACCGCATTCTCCTCACGACTTGTCCCGCACATCCTGAATATGAAGGGAAGACGCTGCAAGAGATCGCCCGGGAGCGAGGGATGACGCCGGTTCAGGTCTACATGGAGATCGTTCGCGAGGGCGGAGCCGGCGTCGTCTGCCGCTCCATGCAGGAAGCCGATCTTCGCGTCTTTTATCGCCAACCGTGGGTCATGGTCGCCAGCGACGGGGGCATCGGCATGCGCCATCCGCGCGGTGCGGGCGCTTTTCCTCGCGTCCTCGCTCGCTATGTGCGCGAGCAACGTCTGCTCGCCCTCGAAGAAGCGATTCGAAAGATGACGGGCCTGCCCGCCGCTCGTTTGGGACTGAAGGATCGCGGACTCATTCGCGAAGGCTTCGCGGCCGACCTCGTTCTCTTCGATCCCCGCCCCGTTCACGACCGCTCGACCTTTCGCGAGCCGCATCTGCAGCCCGTGGGTATCGAGTATGTCTTCGTGAATGGCCGGCTCGTGTGGGAGCGCGGTCGCCCGACAGGCGCGTGTCCTGGCCGCGTCCTCACACCGCCCGAGCGACCGGCCCGGAAGAGGGGGGGAGCCATCGGAGCGCTGAACCGTTCTGGAGATCACGAGGTCAACGCCGCGCGCCTTCAGCCTCCATAGAAGATCTTCGGGCCGAGGTCCTTCAACCACAAGACGGCCTCATCGGGCCGCCCTTCGGGTTCGCGTCGAACACCGGCCTCGACCACCTCCCCGACGACCACGGCATGATCGCCCCGCTCGACGACGTCCGTGACGCGACATTCGACGAAGGCCGGCACCGCCCGCAAAATGGGGCTTCCCGTTGTCCCCGCGTCATACTCATGCCCGCCGATCTGCCGCTCGTCACTCTCAACCGGTTTGAAGAACGCGTAGGCGATCTCTCCTTGATCCTTCCCCAGAAAATTCAATGCGAACGCTCCAGAAGAGCGCAGCACGCCGTAAATGCGCGAATCCGTTTTGACGGCGACGACCACAAGGGGAGGCTCGAACGACGCTTGCGTCACCCAATTGACCGTCGCCGCCGCGGCTCCCTCCGACGAACGCGACGTCAAGACATAGAGTCCGTAGGGAATCATGCGCAACGCCGTCTTCTTCGCCTTCTCGTCCATCCTCGCCTCCTCGAAGAAGAATCGCGAAGGGGTTCAAATCTTACCAGAAGCGCTCGCTCCTTGAAAGACCGGGCGAGCGTTCGCGGCGTGTTCGGCCGTGAGGCACCGGGCGTTTGACTCTCCCGCCCGAGCTTGATAATGTGACCCCGAAACGCCTTCTGGAGGGAGGGTCATGAGGAGACGGAATCGAAGGGCGCGCTCACTTCGCGTCGCGCTTTTTCTGCTCGCGATCATCGCCTGCCCTTCTCCTTCGCGCTTTCCCCTCTGGGGCCAGGAACCGAGGTCGGAATCGAAGCCGGAGGAGAAGAGAGAGGAGCTCCCCCTCACACCGACGGAGACGATCGAGTTCGTCACGGACGAAGGCACATGGATGTCGCTGGATGTCTCTCCCGATGGCCAGACGATCGTCTTCGATCTTCTGGGGGATCTCTATGTGCTGCCCATCACCGGTGGTGAAGCGAAGCGCATCTTCGGGGGGATGTCCTTCGAGAGCCAGCCGAGGTTCTCACCCGATGGAAAGCGGATCGTCTTCCTCAGCGACCGCAGTGGGGCCGAGAACGTATGGGTGGCCAATGCCGATGGCTCCGATCCGAGGCCGGTGACGAAAGGGCGCCACCAGATGTTCGCCTCGCCGACGTGGACGCCGGATGGTCGCTATATCGTCGTCTCCCGCTCGACCGATCCGATTGGGACGTTCTCCCTCTGGATGTATCACATCGAGGGAGGGACGGGCGTTCAGATCGGGCCGCCGGATCCCCCCCTTCCCGAACCGGACTCGCAAGAACCGGCTCGGCCTCGCCAGAATAAACTGGGAGCGGTCGTCTCGCCCGATGGGCGATATCTCTACTATTCCGTGCGCACGGGGGCGTTCACCTACAACGCGATGTTTCCTCTCTGGCAGATCGTTCGCTTCGACCGTGAAACGGGAGAGACGACGACCCTCACCAATGCTCAGGGGAGCGCCATGCGGCCTGTTCTCTCGCCTGATGGGAAGAGGCTCGTCTATGCGACCCGGTATGAGACCGGAACGGGCCTGCGCATCCGCGATCTGGAGACGGGCGAGGAGCGCTGGCTGATCTATCCGGTCACGCGCGACGATCAGGAATCGCGCGCGACGCGCGATACGATGCCCGGATATGCCTTCCTCCCTGACGGGCGAGCGCTCATCGTTCCCATCGAAGGGAAGATCTGGCGCGTGGATGTCGAGACGGGGCAGCGCACACTGATCCCTTTCACGGCTAAAGTCGAAGCGGAGATCGGCCCGCGCGCCTACTTCCAGTACCGAGTGGAAGACAGTCCGATGGTGCGCGCGCGCTTGATTCGCTGGCCCACCCTCTCTCCGGATGGCCGGCGTTTGGCCTTCACCGCGTTCAACAGGATTTGGATCATGGAGTGGCCTTCGGGGACGCCGCGACGGCTGACGAATGCCTCTGTCGGAGAATTCATGCCCACGTGGTCTCCCGATGGCCGGTACATCGCCTACGTGACATGGACGCCGCAGGGCGGCCACATCTTCCGCGCGGCCGTTGACGGAGGTTCACCTCCGGAGCCACTGACCCGTCGCCCGGCGTACTACTCCTCCCCCGTCTACTCGCCCGATGGCTCCAAGATCGTCTTCATTTCCGGTCCGACGCGGCAACACCTGTATGCAGAACTCCGAGAGCGTGCTTCTGGACCGCGTCCGGACCTCCTTTCCGAAGGAGCCCACGCCGCGGAGATCACGGGCATTCCGCCGAGGATCGGGCTGGACTTGCGGTGGATCCCCGCCGAAGGGGGAGGGTCCAGGCTCATCGGGCCGACGCAAGGAGGCATTTCGCCCCACTTCGCTCGTGAGCCCGACCGCATCTACATGACGACGTCGCGCGGCTTGGTCTCGCTGCGACTGGATGGACGGGATCGGCGCACCCACTTTCGCGTGCGCGGTTCGGCTCCTGGTCCGTTCCCGCCCGATGCTGAAGAGATTCGGCTCTCGCCTGATGGCGAGCGCGCTTTCGTCAGCCTGCAGAACAAACTCTATCTCATTCCCGTCCCAAAGGCCGGGGGCGAGACGATCACCATCGCGATCACGCCAAATGGGCCATCGGCCGTGCCCGTCAAGCGACTCTCTCTGGAGGGTGGTGATTATCTCAACTGGACGGCGGATGGAAAGGCGATCACGTGGTCCTGGGGAGCGAGATTCTACCGGCAGGACCTCTCGGCCGAGAAACCGGACATGACGGACGTCGTCGTCGAAGTCCCCCGAGCGCGACCGACCGGTACGATTGTCCTGAGCGGCGCACGACTCATCACGATGAAGGGCGATGAGGTCATCGAGCGGGGCGACATCGTCATCACCGGGAATCGCATCGTGGCGATCGGCCCCAAGGGCCGAGTCCCCATTCCCGCTGGCGCTCGCGTTCTCGACGTGACCGGGAAGACGATCATCCCGGGCTTTGTGGACGTCCACGCGCACATGTGGCCGCCGCGCGGCGTGCACCAAACGCAGGTCTGGCAATACCTGGCCAATCTCGCCTACGGCGTCACGACCACGCGTGATCCGCAAAGCTCGACGACCGATGTCTTCGCGTACGCCGATCTGGTCGAGGCCGGCGAGATTCTCGGACCGCGCATCTTCTCGACCGGTCCTGGGGTCTTCTCGCGCTCGGGGCTTGATGACCTGGACGCGACGCGCGCCCTCCTCAAGCGATACAAAGAGGCGTATCAGACGAACACGCTGAAGCAGTACGTGGCGGGTGATCGCATCGTGCGACAGTGGGTGGTGATGGCCTGCCGAGAGTTGGGGATCACGCCGACGACCGAAGGCGCGCTCGACATGAAGCTGGACCTCACGCAGATGGCCGACGGCTTCTCCGGACAGGAACACGCGCTGCCGATTCAACCGCTCTACAAGGACGTCATCGAGTTCGTCGCGCGAACGAAGACGTTTTATACCCCCACGATCCTGGTGGCTTACGGAGCGCCGTTCACGGAGAACTATTACTTCACCTCGCACGATGTGCACGGGGATCGGAAGCTGCGTCGCTTCATCCCTCATGAGGTCTTAGACACGATGGTCCGACGTCGGCGCCAGTGGTTCCTGGCTGAGGAATATGGACACACGGGGATCGCTCGCGCCTGCGCCGCCATCGTTCGCGCCGGCGGGCGCGTGTGCCTCGGCAGTCACGGACAGCTTCAAGGTCTCGGCGCGCATTGGGAGTTGTGGAGCATCGCTTCGGGCGGGATGTCTCCCCATGAGGCGTTGAAGGTCGCGACGATCTTCGGCGCCGAAGCGATCGGCCTGCAGCAAGACCTCGGATCGCTCGAAGTCGGCAAGCTCGCGGATCTCCTCGTGCTCGATCGGAATCCGCTCGTGGACCTCCGTCACACGGTGAGCATCCGCTACGTGATGAAAAACGGCTTCCTCTTCGACGGCGACACGCTCGATCAACTCTGGCCTGTGCCGAAGAAGTTGGAGCGTCAGTACTGGTGGGAGGATGACCCTCCCCCGGCCACGACGAACAAATAACCGCGCCACTTCTCGATGCGGGATCGGGCCCTCACGTCGGACTCGATCCATCGCCCGGCGGCCAGGACGCGCGCTTCACCGCTCAGCCGAAGCCTGGCCGCGCTCGTCCTTCTCCCGTTCGATCTCCGCGCCGAGGGAGCGCAGCGCGAGGTCGAGCCGATCATATCCCCGCTCCAAATGCTCGACCCCTTCGATCACGCTCTCCCCACGCGCGGCGAGCGCGGCCAGAAGGAGCGCCGCCCCGCCTCGAATATCCGTCGTCCGCACCGTCGCCGGGCGAAGCGGCGTCGGTCCGAAGATGCGAATGGCATGGAAGAATTCAGGGCGATCGTCCTCGAGATTGAAGTTGTACACAGCATCCGGATCCTCGACAGGGGGATTGAAGAACTCGATGCGCGCGCCCATTCGCTGCAACTCCCGCGCGTAGTGGAAGCGGTCCTCGAAGACGGTCTCATGAATGACGCTCACGCCGTGAGCCTGTGTGAGCGCTGGAGCGATGAGCGGCTGCCAATCGGTCATGAACCCCGGATGCGGCGCCGTTCGAAGGAACACCGGCCGCAAGGGCCCTTGAGACCAGACGCGCCACCTCGTCCCAACGCACGCGAATCCCGCGCCGATCTCCTCCAACACGGTGAGGAACGCGCGCACATCAGCCGGTCGCACATCCTCGATCTCGACGTCTCCTCCCGTCACCAGTGCCGCGCAGGCGAAGGTGACCGCTTCGTTGCGATCCGGCAACACGCGATGCCGAGCGCCGTGCAGCCGCGAGACCCCCTCGATGCGAATCGTTCGCCGATCCGGGCGATGAATACGCGCTCCCATCGCCGTCAGGAAGGTGATGAGATCGTCCACCTCGGGCTCTTCGGCGGCGTTCTCCAAAATGGTCTCCCCCCGTGCGCACGCGGCCGCCAGAAGCATAGCCTCAGTCCCCGTATGCGTATTCTTCGGGAAGCGATATCGCGCGCCGCGCAGCTGTTTGGCGCGAACGCGCAGATGCTCGCCACACTCGTCCACGCGGGCGCCCATGGCCTCGAGTCCGGCGAGGAGGCGATCCAGAGGGCGCCGCCCGATCGGATCTCCCCCGGGCTGAGGGACGCTCGCCTCGCCGAAGCGCACAAGCAGCGGTATCAGCAAAAGCGGCGAAGCCCGAGTTCGCTCCACCGAGCCCGCGCGCACGTGCGCGTCCTGAAGGGAGCGCGGATCAATGATCCACGTCGTCGGATCGGAGCGCATCGCCCGCCCTCCCAGACGCTCGATCGTGCGCGCGACGATGCGCACGTCCTCGACATCGGGAACATTCTCCAGGACGCTCGGGCCGTCAGCCAAGAGCGCGGCGATCATTGCCTTGAACGCCGTATTCTTGGCCCCGCTGACGCGCACGCGCCCGCTGAGCGGTCGTCCGCCTCGGACCTTCCACCTCATGTGTCCCACGTCCCCAGGTATCGAATCTCTTCCTCCAGCAGAATGCCGAACCGATCGCGCACGGCCGCCTTCGCCAACTCGATCAGCGCCCGAATCTCCCGCGCCGTCGCCCCACCGACGTTGAGGATGAAGTTGGCATGCTTCTCGGAGATCTGCGCTCCACCCAGCCGATATCCCTTCAACCCGCAGGCCTCGATCAGGCGACCGGCGTAATCCCCCGGGGGATTTTTGAAGACGGAGCCCGTGCTCGGTCCCGAAGGTTGATGCTTCCGCGCCTCGAGCATCTGCTGCATCCTCGCCTCGATGTCGGAGCGCGATGCCCGATACCCCCGCAGCCGAGCCGCCAGCACCACGTCGCTCGTTCGCTGAAATCGGCTCCGCCGGTATCCGAAGTCCAACTGCGAAGCCGGCCAGACGACCACCTCACCCCGATCGTCCACCGCCTCCACCTCGAGCACGCGCTCGCCGATCCATTCCTCCCGCGTCCCGGCATTTCCGACGATCGCCCCCCCCAGCGTTCCGGGGATTCCGATGAGGAACTCAAATCCGGCGATCCCCGCCTCACACGCGCGGCGCGCCAGGGCCACGAGATTCGCCCCCGATTCGGCCCGGATCTCCGCCCCAGAAATCGCCACGCCTTCGGTGCGATTGAGGATGACGAGTCCGGGGATTCCGGCATCGGAGACGAGGACATTGGCGCCGTATCCGAGGACCGTCACCGGCAGCCGAGCCTCGCGCGCCACGCGAACGGCGGCCAACAGGTCCGCTGGCGTGCGAGCGATGAAGAACCATTCAGCCGGTCCTCCCACGCGCCAATTGACATAAGGCGCCAGTCGCTCGCGACGCCGAAGCCGCCCCGGCCCCAATCGCGTTTCGAAGGCGCGCGCGAATTCAACGGCCGCCGCTTCGGCGGCTTCACCCCTCTTGGCCATCTCGCCCCTTGATCGGCATCAACGCCGCTCAGCTCATGCGGAGAATCTCTTCCAGGGCCGTGCGCCCGTCCGTCTGCTCATCGCGATATTTCACAATGAGCGGCGTCAGGA
Organism: bacterium HR08; assembly: GCA_002898775.1. GTDB lineage: Bacteria > Acidobacteriota > Blastocatellia > HR10 > HR10 > HR10. The sequence goes on from BEHK01000002.1 coordinate 32,191, forward strand.
TCGAGAGCCCGTGGGCGCGTGCGAACTCTCCCGAAGCCGGCCGTGTGCCCGGGACGACAACCGCGCCCTCCGGAATCACCAGAGGCTCGTCACGCGTGCCGCGATAGATGCGCTCGCGCACGAGGTCGTAGACGGGCGTCGAGCCGGTCAGGATCACACCCGCGCCCAGCACGGCTCGCCGTTTGATGATCGTCCCCTCGAAGACGCCGCACTGACTCCCCACGAGCACCTCATCCTCAATGATGACCGGCCATGCGCCGGGGGGTTCCAGCACCCCACCGATCTGCGCGCCGGCGCTCAAATGCACGCGCTTGCCGATCTGCGCGCAGGAGCCGACCAGCACATGGGAATCCACCATCGTGCCCTCGTCCACGTACGCCCCCACGTTGATGTAGGAAGGGGGCATGACGACGACGCCCGGCGCCAGATACGCCCCATCGCGAATCGTCGTCCCCCCAGGCACGATGCGAATCCCCAGGCGCATCCCCTCGAGCGCCTTCAAAGGATAGGTGTCCTTGTCGAAGAATCGGAACTGCGCGTTGATCGAATAGTCGGCGAGCGCACCGATGCGGAATCCGAGCAAGATGCCCTTCTTCACCCATGCATTCACGATCCAACGCCCCTGGACGAGTTCGGCCGCTCGGATCCGCCCTTGGTTGAGCTCCCGTTTGAACTCCTCGAAGATCGGACGACCCTCCCGCCGCGCCTCCTCCAGGGGGGCGTCCAAGAGCCGCTCGATCTCAGCTCTGAGCCGCGTGTGCTCCATGTCCTGCTCCCGCCGGAATGAGATTCAAATCGGCGAGAATCTGCCGCAGCCGCTCGCGCGTCTCCGGGCGCGGCGGGACCAGCGGCAGGCGATAATTTTCCTCGATCAACCCCATCATGGCCAGGGCCGCTTTGACGGGGATGGGGTTCGTCTCCAGGAAATTGCCACGCATGAGCGGCAGCAGCCGATAATGGAGCTCGCGAGCGCGCGCCCAATCCCCGGCGAGCGCGGCCGCCACCAGCTCTCGCATCTCGGCCGGCGTCTGGTTGGCGATGACGGAGATCACCCCATCCCCCCCGAGCGCGAGGACCGGCAACGTCCACGCGTCGTCTCCGGAGAGAACGAGGAACCCCTGCGGTCGCACGCGCAAAAGCTCCATGATTTGCTCCAGGTTCCCCGACGCCTCCTTGATGCCGATGATGTTCGGAATCTCCGCCAGACGCAAGACCGTCTTCACCTCCAGATTACATCCGGTCCGACTCGGCACATTGTAGAGGATCACGGGAAGGCGCACCGACTCGGCGATTGCTCGGAAATGTTGATAGAGCCCCTCTTGCGTCGGCCGATTGTAATACGGGGTGACCGAGAGCACGGCGTCGGCCCCCGCTCGCTCAGCGTGCCGCGCCAGCTCCACGGCCTCCTCGGTCGCGTTCGTCCCAGCTCCCGCGATCACGGGCGCGCGCCCGCGAACGCGCTCGACGACGCGGCGAATGATCTCACGCTGCTCCTCCGGATGCAGCGTGGCGCTCTCGCCCGTCGTCCCACAGGGGACGAGACCATCCATCCCCGCCTCGAGCTGGAAATCCACAAGCGCCTCCAACCGCTCATAATCCACCTGTCCATCGCGCCGAAACGGCGTGACCAAAGCGACAAAGCATCCGCGAAATCGGCTCGTTCCACTCATAGGCTTCCTCCTTCTTGAAGAAGGTGATCCACGACCTCCTCGAACGAAAAGATACCCCGACGGTCTCTCGCAAACCGGGCAGCGACGAGCGCCCCCAGCGCGAAGGCCCGCCGATGGCGAACCGTGTGCGTGATCTCCAAAGTTTCAAACGGAGCGTCGAATCCCACCAGGTGCGTCCCCGGATGCGCGCCAGCACGAACCGAAGCGACGCTGATCCCATCGGGCGGGATGCGCCCTTCGAGCCGCGTGACCAGGTGCGTCTTCCGCTCCAGATGCTCGAGCAGAATCCGTCCCAAGCGAAGTGCTGTGCCACTCGGATGATCGGCCTTCCGCCAATGGTGCCACTCGACGAGGTAGGGATCGAAGTCGGAGAAATGCCGGAAGAGGCGCGCGCCATACGCCACCAGGCGAAAGAGCACGTGGATCCCCAGACAGAAATTCGGCCCGTAGACGAACCCGATCTCCGCGCGCTCGATCGCCGGCCGCACCTCATCCCACCGATCGTACCACCCGGTCGTGCCGACGACCATGGGCTTGCGCGCCTCGACAACCCGCTGAATATTGGTCACAACGGCCTGCGGCGTGGAGAAGTCCACGCAGACATCCACGTCGCGCAGGGCTTCAGCGGTCAGCCCTCGCCCCTCCGGATTCGTGCGCGAGGTGAAGATCGGCCCGACCTGAAAGCCCGCCTCACGAGCCGCCCGTTCGACCTCTCGTCCCATCTGCCCATATCCAATCACCGCGATACGCATCGTGACCTCCAAAATAAAAAGCCCCTCGAAACCGAGGGTTTCGAGGGGCCCGATCCACGCCGGCCCGAATGGGGCTACGTCACCCCCTCAGGCCGAGGAGGACCGAGCCCCGTGCGCTTGACCCGCTTCATCTGCGCATGCTCGCGCAGGATATGATCATCCCATCGGACGGAGACGCCCGATGCGATCCCACGCGCTTCACCGCCCATCCCGTTCACCGCTCGCGCCTCTGCGTTCATCGCGCGGTGATGATGCCACATCTTCTTCACGGTGTCAAGCCGATCATCGCGCGCCTCTCGCGACATGGCGAGCGCCGCTCGCGAAAGCTGAGAACAGGCGCCCCCCACAGCACGAGGAAGCCCTCCCCTCAGAACGGCATAGGCTTCACGCCGAACTCGCGAAAGAGCGCGCGCTGGTTGTAGAGCATCGGCCGCACGACCGGGAGCCATGGGAAGAACCGGCTCGGCGGAATGAACGCGCTCTGCCCCGAGGGAAGGCGATTCCATCCGCGCGGCGGATTCGTCAGCTCCACGACCTGCGTGTACGTGGCTCGATTCGCCTTCGGAACCGAAGGGCCCACATGAAATCCGAAGAGGTGGCGAAAGCGGATCATCTCGCGCGCGCTCCATGGCATCATCCACATCGCCCCATACATGCGCCCGAGATCCTCCACAGCCTCCCGCGCGCTCCTCGCGATGACCTCGCGCCAGTCCGCGCCATTGAAATAGTCGCGCGCGGGAGGGACGCCGGACCGCGCGCCCTCCAGGACGTGAAGCACCGTGCTGATGTTCACCTCCGAGAGCCCCTCATCGCCCAATTCATCGGCGAAGATGTTCCGAACGAGGCGCCGCCAAATAGCCTCGAAGACCACATTCGCCGGATCCGCGCCGGGCGCGGCGATGGCATCGGCGTAGAGCGCGCCGTCCCAATTCTGCAGGAGCTGCACGACCACCCCTAAGCGCGGATCGCTGGAACTCGCTTCCTCCAGCGCCCGCGTGAGATATCCCCCGAGGAATTCCAGCTTCGGACCGGTGTCGTCGAAGCGCGCGATGTCCTCCTCCAATGTCAGAAGATCCTCGACCCCTATCCGCGCATCGCGCGCCTCTTTGGAAGCGCGTCGGATGAGCCGCATGGGCTCGGCCAAGAGACTCATGATCCGCAGCACGCGATGTTGCTTCCCGAAGAGCACGTCGTCCGGATTATCGAAGTCCACCGCCGGCTTATTGTTCCAATTCGCGAGCCACCCCTGCCGCGGATTGCGCACATGAGGCAAGGGATGCGTCGTCGCGCTCCACTCGGCTTCCCCTGTCCCCGGCAAGGGGAGGCGCGGATCGTATTCGCTCGGGCGAACGGGCACCCATCCGGCGAGCCAATAGGCGATGTTCCCGTCCACATCCGCATAGAGAAAGTGGTGCGAAGTCGGGATCCGCCGAACCGCTCGCTCGAAATCCTCCAGCGTCTGCGCCCGATTGATCTCCAAAAATCCCACCCACGTCTCCGTCTCCCTCATCCAATGAGCCCGCTTGAGCGTGATCGCGATGTGGTTGGCTTCGTCCACGTAGAGCACGGGACCATGAACCGTCCGCCTGACGAGAATCGTCTTCGTCTTCGCCGCGCGCAGCGGAAAACCGAGCGGAGACGTCCGAATGGCGATGACCTCCTCGCGGACCTCCATGCGCCGATACGCCCCTTGGTAGAGGTACTCCTCGTGATTCGCGGGATTCAACTGCTCGATGTAGAGATCAGCATTATCGCCGGGACCACTGGTCGTCGTCCACGCGATCCGCTCATTGTGCCCGATCAAGACGGCCGGTCCGCCGGCGAAGGCCATCCCCGTCACGTGCCACCCCGGAGCTTTCAGATGCACCTCGTGCACGATGTCCGGATAGAGGAATCCCATCTGCGGCCCGCCGAGCAAGAGGGGGTGCCCTGTCCGCGACCTGGCCCCGTCAATGACGAATCCGAAACTTCCGAACGTGACGGGCAAGCCCAAAAGTTGGAAGAGCGTTCGACGCCGCTTCTGCCACCGCTCATATGCGGTGAGGAAGGAGCGGAGATCCGGAAGCCGACGGTAAAACGAGAGCAGAGGATTCCGCCGCTTGGAACGGGTGCGCATGGCGAGCGCGCGAGCGCTTTGCCCTGGGCTCCACTGCTCCTCGGGCGGTACGGTCACTGGGGCTTCCGGATCATTCAACCACCGGAGGTCTTCGAAGATCGCTTCTCCCTCCTCCGGTCCGTGTCGGTTCACGAGCTGCTGGTAGAGGGCGAGATTGCGCAATTCCCGCCCGCCGCGCTCGCCGAAGATGCGCGCGGCTAATCGGCAGATGGCGATCGAATCCGTGACCGTCCACGGCTCCGGGAAGTATCCGAGGAGGTGGAATTCCCACGGCAGCTTTCGCATCGGGTCCTGGCGCGCCTCCGCCAGGTACCGATTGATCCCATCGCGATAGGCGGCGATGGCGCGCCGGGCGAATTCGGGCATCGCCGCGTACATGAGTTGATATTCCGACTCCGTATATCCGTGCTGACGCTGCTCGACATCCAGCTCGACGAGCTCAATCGGCCCCCGCACCTCGACGCTCGTCACGATGTTGCCGAGAACCTCCGCCAAACGTCCGCGCGCGGCTCGCCGAAAGACCTCCAGTTGCCAGAGTCGATCCTGCGCGACCGCATAACCGTAGGCCTCGAAGAGATCGCGTTCGTTCTCCGCCTCGATGCTCGGCCGACCGTACTCGTCCCGAGAGATTCGCGCCGTCGAGATGGTCGTCTCCTCGGCGCGATCGGCTGTGACCGCCGGTATCCCCAAGGCCCTCCAGAGGAGGATCGAGAGACACGCGATCCCCACGCTCCATCGGGTGAAACGTCGAGACAGCCGACACATACCCCTCCCCCCGTGACATCTTCGGTGGAGAGGAAGATCACCGCCCTCTTCACGCAGGGGATGTGCTCATGAACCCCATGCGAGAGGACTCGCGTCCCTCCACCCTTGCCCTATCTATCCCCATCCTCCGCCGAGGATTATAAGGTGAGCTGAGGCGTCAGGCAAGATGGCTGTACGAAAGGGCGAACAGGGGACCCTCGCCGCTCGCGTTCAGACTTCCGATGAGGGATGATCGGGATCCATCGCCGGGTCGGAGGTCTGACGCTTCCGCCTCCGATAAAAGATCGAGCGATGCAGGCCCGAACGCCGCGCGGCTTCAGCGATGTTCCCCCTTGCCTCTTCCAGCGCGCGGCGGATCAGGGCGTCCTCCAACTCGGCGATATACGTGCGCGCGATCTTCAGAATGGCGCGACGACGCCGTTCCAAGTCCGCTCGATCCACCGGCGGCGTGCGCAGATAGACGCGAAGGGGATTCTTCTCCGCCTCAAGAGCGCGCCACCGACCGAGCAGCGACTCCGGCAAATCTTGGACGCGAATCTCATCCGATAGGGCCAGCAGGACGAGCCGCTGCACCAGGTTCTCCAGCTCTCGAACGTTGCCGGGGAATGAATACTCCTGGAGCGCGATCAACGCCTCGGGATGAAACCGGAGCGTCGGACGCCCGGCGGCCGGAGCGTATTTCTTCAGGAAGTGCAGCGCCAGCAGGGGAATATCTTCCGGACGTTCGCGAAGCGGTGGGAGGCGCACGGGGATGACATTCACGCGATGGTAGAGCGCTTCCAGAAACTTCCCCTCGGCAACCATCTGGTGGAGCAGGCGACTCGTAGCGGCGACGACGCGAACATCCACGCGAATCGGCCGGCTCCCCCCCAAGCGCTCGAACTCCTGAAATTGCAGGAAGCGAAGTAACTTCGCTTGCACGGGGAGAGGGAGCTCGCCGATCTCGTCCAGGAAGAGCGTCCCCCGATGGGCCAATTCCACGCGTCCCAGGCGACGTTCGAGCGCACCGGTGAACGCCCCCCGTTCATGTCCGAACAATTCCGATTCCGCCAGCGCCTCCGGCACAGCCGCGCAATTGACGACCACGAACGGTCCCTGGGCTCGCGGACTCAGCGCGTGCAGCGCGCGCGCGAGCATCTCCTTCCCCGTCCCCGACTCCCCCTCAAGCAAGACGGTCGCCGAAGACGGCGCCACCTGAACGATCGTCTGCACGACCCGTCGCCACTCCGGATTGATGCCCACCAAGCCCTGCAAGACCTCGCCGGGCGGCTCGCGCGAGAGCGCATCGCGAGCGCTCAGAGCCGCGTGCAACCGATCAGCCGCTTCCAGATATACGGCGATGATCGGCGCAATCCGGGCGAGGAATTCCCGATCCGCCTCCGAATACATCGCGGCGACGGTATTGTTCTCCAAATAGATCGCGCCGAAGCTCACGCCGCCAATGGCGAACGGGGCCACCAGGACGGAGCGCACGCCGCGCCGCACGATGCTCGTCTCCTGCGCATATGCGGGATCCGAGAGCGCATCCCGAATGAGCAGCGTTTCGCCGGAGGTGAGCGCGCGCCACAGCAGCGTCCGACTGAAGGCGTGCTCCTCCGCCGCCAAATCCTCCGAGCGAAAATTCCGAGCGCACGCCAGCAGAACGCGCGTCGGATCCACGCCGATCTCCTCCCCGATGCGCCGTCCCCCCGGATACAGCACCAGAAGAGCGCGTTCCGAGCGCGTCTCGGCGAGCAGCAGATCGGCGACCTGCTTTAGAAAGTCCCCCGAAGACGCGCTGTGGAAGTAGAGATCGGCCAACTGTCCGGCGACGCGCCCCAGGCGACTCTCCCGCACAAGCGACTGCAACTCGATGAGCGCTCGATCGAGCTTCTCCAGCTCATCGCCGCGAATCTGCCCGAGCGCCCTGGCGACCGCACTCAGCAGACGCCGGGCCTCGGGCTCCGAGAGATCCTCCTGCTGCGCGCGAGCAACGCGTTGCTCCAATTGCTCGAGCGCCCACCGGACGTCACGGAGAAGATGCGCCGCTCTCTCCCACCACGTGCTCATGCTCCGTGCGGCCCCTCATGCCCCCTCGACGCACAGCCCGCAGGGCAAGCACATCCCATCGCATTCGCAATAGCCGATGGGGCAGATCCCATCCAGGCCGAGCGTCTCGCGCGCGAGCGCGCGCACGCGCCGCTCGACCGCGGCCGCTCGTTTCGCCCTCTGCGCCGCCGTCCTGCCGGCCAAAACGTAATAGACGGCGAACTGCTCGAACGCAGCGAGCACTTCCCGCAACCGCACATAGGAGGCCAAGTCCTCCCCACTCAGCTCGCGCGTCTGAATCTCCCACCGATCCCACTGATTCTTCGCCGCCAGTTCCAATAAGACCGGAGGGATCCCGCGAATCCCTTCTTCGCGCTTCCGCCGTCGTCCGACCTTTCGCACCGGGATGCGAATCTTCAAGGACGTCCCTTTTCCCGTTCTCGGCTTCTTCATCAAAGGTTCTCCTCTCATGGAAAGTTCTCGATCATCCTGATCACGCTCCAGCTCGCCTGCCTCCCGTAGTAGAGCATGCGCCCATCCGGAGACCAGGTGGGGGTGGAGAGGTACACCCGAGGATCCTTGTTCTCCGTCCGCCTCACCGCCCGTCCGCGTTCCAGCGGGAGGACCCAGAGGTTATCCCGCCCATCGGCGCGCGAGACGTAAGCGATCGCGCGCCCATCGGGCGAGAGGCTGAGGGTCAGCAGACTGGCCGCCGCGAGCGTCCCCAGCGAGCGCGTCGCGCCGTCGGGGACGGAGACGCGGATGAGGCGAATCTCGCGCGCCGCATGCGGGAGCAGACGCGGCCCCTCCCCGATCGCGACAAGGAGGGCTCCGCCAAAACTCAACCACCCGATGAGCCGCACGACCTCTGGACTGCGCATGAGCGGGATCACGCGCTTGCGTCCCACCTCGCTCACCCAGACCGTCCACCGCGCCTCAGACGTTGCTCTCGACTCCGAGAGGAACGCCAGGTACCGCCCGTCCGGAGACCACAGAGGACAGAAGAACGAGAGCGCGCGATCCGCGTTCTCCGTCACCGGGATCTCCTCCGAACGATCGAGCGAGGCGATCCAGATGTTGGAGACGCCCGTTCGTATCGCGGCATAGGCGAGGCGACGGCCATCGGGGGACCAACTGAAATCGCGCGTCTGCAGCCGATTGAAGGGCAGCAGGCCATATCCTCCGTGATATACTCCGGCGCGCACCACCCGTCGCTCCGCTCCTCCGGAAGCCGGGACGATCCAGAGGTCGAGCTGGCCATCCGACCCTCGACGCAAGAATGCCAGATGCCGCCCATCGGGCGACCACGCGGGATCGAACCCCGCCGTGGTGAATCGAATCGTCGGCTCTTCTCCCCCGAGAGTCCTCACGACGATCTGCGCGCGAAAGAGATCCCCACCGGCGCTCGCCTCCGGCTTCGCTTGAAACGCGATCGCGCGCCCGTCGGGAGAGACCGTCGGCCACAGCTCCAGGCCGATCTCCGTCGTGACCTGAACTTCCTCCCCCGTGTGAAGGTCCACCGCCCAGATGTCAGCGTCGTCCTTCGAGAGCGTATAGAGCACGCGCCGCCCATCGGCGGAGACATCGGAGACGAAGAGGTCCGCATCACCGGAGGTGAGCCGCAGCGGCGTCCGCTCGCTCACGTCCACGACGCAGATCTGATACGCCTCGCCCCACTTGCACGAATAGAAGAGACGCCGCCCATCGGGATGCCAGACGGGGAACCGCTCTTCCTCAGGGCTTTCGGTGACCCGCATCCGTCTCCCCCCATCGAGGGAGAGCACCCAGATGTCCACCTGTCCCCCTTGAACATCCACGTAGGCGAGCCGACGCTCGTCTGGGGAGAGGCAGAAGTCCATGACGCGCGCCCTCTGCGGATCGAACGCGGTGAGCGCTGTCGCCCGCCGAGAGGCGACGTCAAGCGCATAGAGGTTTCGTTGCGCCTCGTAGTAGATCAGGTTTCGCGTCGCCGACCAGGCGATGAGATTCACTGGACTCAGTCGCGCCGATGCCGCGGGAGAGACGACATGAAGGAGCGTCGGCACTCCTCCGAGTGCGGGGATCACCCAAATGCCCAGCTCTCCCCCCCGATCCGAAAGGAACGCGATCTGCTGCCCATCGGGCGACCAGAGGGGCGAACGCTCCACCCACTCATCGCGCGTGACGGGCACGGCTGTGCCGCCAAGCGTCTGCTGGATCCACAAGTCGGGATGTCCGCCTTTTCGTGAAGCGAAGACGATCATCTTCCCATCCGGCGAGAAGCGGACGCGGGGCGGGCTCTCGCCCGGCTCGTTCTTCCAATTCGCCAGTTGCACATGTCGCAAAGCGGCGATCCACTTCGCGTCTCCATCGGAGCGCAGGAGAAGCCAGAGCGCGAGCGCCATCGCCACACCCATCGCGAACATCCCCCCCACACGAGTGACGAGAGCGCGCCACGGCCACCGCCGCCGCTCTCGAACCGTGGGGGGAACAGCGACGATTCGAAGCCCGCTCGTCGCATACCCTTTCTCGCGCGCGAACGTCACCAGGTCCGCTTTCATCTCCGAGATCGTCTGGTACCGATCGGCCGGATTCTTCCGCAACGCCTTCCGCACGATGCGCTCCAACTCGAAATCCACCGGCGGCCCGATCGCGCTCATCGGCTCCGGCTCATCGTGAAGAATCGCGTGAAGCACTTCGACGGTTGTCGCCCCTCGGAACGGCCGCTGCCCCGTGAGCAGCTCGTAGAGCAACGTGCCGAAGGCGAAGATGTCGCTTCGCGCGTCGAGCGGCTCGCCGCGCACCTGTTCGGGCGACATGTACGGCGTCGTCCCAATGAGCGCCGACGTCGTCGTGATCTGCGAGAGCGTGAGCGCTTCCCCCGGGTCTCTCCCCTCCAGGCGCACGCGTTTGGCGAGACCGAAGTCGAGCACGATCGCGCGATCGCGCTCGTCCACGATGACGTTCGACGGCTTGATGTCGCGATGGATGATCCCCTGCCGATGGGCTTCCTCTAAGGCATCGGCGATGTCGATCGCATAGCCCAAGGCGCGCTCAAGAGGCACAGGTCCCTGCTCGAGGATCTCCTTCAGCGTCCTTCCCGCAATGTAGGGCATGGCGATGAAGACGATGCCCTCCGCTTCCCCGACCTCATAAACGGCGCAGATGTTGGGGTGCTGCAGGGCGGACGCCGCTCGCGCTTCGCGGAAGAAACGGCGTCGCGCTTCCGGATCGGCCATTAACGAAGGAGAGAGGATTTTGATGGCCACCGTCCGCCCCAGCCGAAGATCCACGGCGCGATAGACCTCGGCCATCCCCCCGCGAGCGACCCAGGCCTGGATCTGGTAATGGGAGAGAACGGCCCCCGGCTGCAGGCGTGACATCTCGCCCCCCTCAGCTCTTCGGCGGCGATGACTTCCGGCCTCGGTCTCGATCCGCGCCGTGTTCGTCATTCATGCTCTCCACCTCATCCGTTGAAAATCGCGCCGAGCTTCGCCCCAATGATAGACGAAAGGCGAGACGGCGGCAATCGCCTCCCCAAGGAGCACGACCCGTCCACCCCCTTGCATCGCCGGAGTCATCCGGGGATAATAATCCGGCATGTATCCGGGGAGGTCCGAATCATGAGAACGCGAAGGCGAGCGACACGACGGCACTTTCTCAAGACCATGGCCGTGACGGCGATCTGCCCTCCCGCGCTCGCTCTCCCGAAAGCGGCGAAGGAGGGAGACGCCCTGCGGACGACTCCGCCACAGCAACCGCAACAGCCGCTCACCCCTTCGGCGGCGGCGGAAGCGCTGGGCCAGTTGGTCCGAGCGCGCTACGGTCAGTTCCTGACGGCCGAACAGCTCGCGGAAGTCGTCCGGCAGATCGAGCGGAATCTTCGTTCGGCAGAACGTTTGCGCAGCGTCGCGTTGACGAATGCCGACGAGCCAGATCTCGTCTTCCGCGCGATGCCGTGAGCGCGTCTTGCTCTCCTCGCAGGAGGTTCGGCGATGTCCGATCAAGAACTCGCTTTCCTCTCGATCCGCGAACTCGCTCACCTCATTCGATCCCGGCGTCTCTCGCCGGTCGAACTCACGAGAGTGTATCTCGATCGGCTCGAGCGGCTTGGACCGAAACTCGGCGCCGTCGTCACGATCACGCACGACGCGGCCCTGGAACAAGCCCGTCGGGCTGAACGCGAGATCATGCGCGGCCGGTATCGCGGCCTGCTGCACGGCATCCCGTACGGAGTGAAGGACCTGCTGGCGACCAAAGGCATCCCCACCACCTGGGGCGCCGCGCCGTATCGGAATCAGATCTTCGATCACGATGCGACGGTCGTGCGCCGTCTGCAGCGCGCCGGCGCTGTGCTCGTCGCGAAACTCGCGATGGTGGAGCTGGCCGGAGGCATGGGGTATAACACGGCCGATGCCTCCTTCACGGGACCGGGACGCACGCCATGGAATCCCGAGTACTGGAGTGGGGGATCTTCCTCGGGGTCCGGAGCGGCCGTCGCCGCTGGGCTCGTCGCCTTCGCCATCGGCTCGGAGACTTCGGGTTCGATCCTGACGCCCGCGGCCTTCTGCGGCATCTCGGGTCTGCGCCCGACCTACGGGTTGGTGAGCCGATACGGCGCCATGGCGCTGTGCTGGACGCTCGATAAGCTCGGCCCCATGTGTCGGACGGCTGACGATTGCGGGATCGTGCTCGCCGCGATCTCCGGCAAAGATCCGAAGGATCCCTCGAGCGTGGCTCGACGATTCACCTATTCGACCCCCCTCCTTCCCACGCGACGTCTGCGGGTGGGCATTGTCCGAGGCGCGCTCGACCGTGTGCAACCTGAAGTGCGGAAGAATTTCGAGGACGCGGTCGAAGTCCTCAAGAAATACGCCACCGTGGATCCTGACGTCGTGCTGCCGGACCTCCCCTATGGGCAGGTCGTCGGGATCATCGTCAATGCGGAAGGCGCGAGCGCCTTCCGCGAGCTGATCGAGAGCGGGCGTCTGGCGGAATTGCAGAATCCGCGCGATCGCCTTGGAGGGTATGTGGGGATGACCATCCTGGCCGTGGATTATCTGCAGGCTCAACGCGTTCGCGTGCGAATCCGTCGCGCGCTCGATGAGGTGCTCTCCCGGTACGATGCCCTGATCGCTCCGACGCGGGCGACGGTCGCCTATCCGATCGGCGTGGAATTCGAGCGCGCGTATCCGGGCATGGGCGGCGGGCCAGCCCTCATCCCGGCCGGCAATGCCGCGGGCGTTCCGGCGCTCTCCGTCCCCAACGGGTTCGGACAAGCGGGATTACCGACGGCACTCCAACTGATGGGTCGCGCCTTCAGCGAAGCGACGCTCATCGCGCTGGCCAATGCGTACCAGCGAGAGACGGATTGGCATCGGAAGCGCCCACCGCTCCAGGCGTGAACTCGCGCCGGGAGAAGGCGGGATGCCCCCTTCAGGCCAGTTCGGAGAACGCCGCGACCGTCGGCTCGCTCAACCGCAGGAAATCGGCCATGCGCATCCGAATCGAATCCGTATGCGTCCCCGCGTTGAAGACGATCTCCTCATCCTGCGTCAAGGGCTCGGCCACGTAGACAGGAAGGCCGTAGAGATTGCCGAAAATCGGCATCGCGCCAATCTCGCAGTCTGGGAAGAGGTCTTTGAACTCAGCCTCCGTGGCCAAACGGACGTCCGTGGCGCCGACGACTTCGGCGAATCGCGCCAGATCCACCTTGTGATGCGCGGGCAGGACGGCCATCACGAACCGGTCGTCGGCTTTGAGGATCACCGCCTTCGCCATCTCGCGGCCCCGCACATGGAGCGCGTGGGCGATCTCCTGCGCCGTGAACGCCAGCGAGTGCGTGCAGGCGACATAGGGGACGTGGTGCTCATCGAGGTATTGCTTCAATCGGGCGATGATTCCCATACCCCCCCTCCACAGATCGTGCGCTCAAAGGGAGTCTCGTCGTGACCTTCGAGATCGCGCGAGGCACCCGCGAGCTATTGTCCCACGTTCGGAGGGCAGCGGTCAATCCCCGCTCGGAGGCGCCTCTTCGCGCGATGCCCTCGCCGAGGCCTGACGCTCGAAGAAGCGCTCCACATCCTCGATCCGCGTCGTGATCGGACAGGGGGGGAGGCTCTGCAGGAAGATCGCGCCGTAGCTCTTGGTGCGAATCCGAGGGTCGAGGATCGAGAGGACGCCCGTGTCGCTCCGGCTCCGGATCAATCGGCCCAATCCCTGCTTGAGCATGATGACGGCCTGCGGGACGGCGTAGTCGTAGAAGGGGTCGCCCCCGTTCTGCTCGATATATCGCTGCCGCGCGGCCACAATGGGATCGGTGGGGACGGCGAAGGGCAATCGGTCAATGATGACGCAGCTCAAGGCCTCGCCCTGCACGTCCACCCCTTGCCAGAAACTCGCCGTGGCGAAGAGCACCGAATGCGGCGTCGCGCGAAATCGAGCCAGCAGCCCTGATTTCGATCCCTGCCCTTGAACGAAACAGGGGAACGGCACGCGGTGGCGAACCCGCTCGTACATCTCCGTCATCTGTTGAATCGCCGTGCAGAGGATGAAAGCGCGGCCTCGCGTCACCTGCAGCAGCTTCACGATCTCCTCGACGGCAGCCTCCGTGAACTGCGGGCTCCGCGGATCCGGCATCTGAGGCGGGAGATAGAGGATCGCCTGCTCCGCGTAATCGAAATGCGAGGGGACGATCAGCTCTCGCGCCTCGCGAATGCCCAGGCGGGATCGGATGAAGTCGAAACGACCGCCACTGGTCAACGTCGCCGACGTCAAGATGGCCGTGCGCACACGATCGAAGAGTCGTTCGGCCAAGATCTCGGAGACATCAATGGGCGTCGCTTGAAGGAAGAGGCCCCGCCCTCGCCGCTCGTACCAGCGGACGAATCGCGGATCTTGCCCGAGAAGGATGAAGTCCAGATCGGCCCGCACCTGCGCCGTTCGACGCATGAGCGTCTCGACCTCCTGCGGCGGATCCTTCACCATCGCCAGCGTCGTCTCTAAGAGCGAGAGGGCGTTCATCAACCCGAGCAAGCTCTCCCCAGCGCGCGTCAGCTCCGGCACCTCCCTCGATTCCCCTTCGATGTCCGACGCGCTGCGATCTTCGGAAGCCCCTCTGGCCTCCTCGTCGGCAACAGCCGAACGGAAGAGAAAGTCCGGCTCCAGCGGGTATCGGCCTTCGGGCCGCCCATCGTTCAGAAAATGCCTCCAGAAGCTCTCGGCGCGCTGCTGCACCCGCAGACTGACGCGCATCAGTTCCGCGGCCGACGCCGTATCCGTGATCGGGAGATTCTGCACATCGCGAACCAGTTCGGCCACGCGATAATTGCTCACCTGCGCCCCGAAATATTCGGAGGCGATCTCCTCCAACTCGTGCGCCTCATCGAAGATGACGACGGCATAATCCGGGATCACCGCCCCGTATTCATTCCCGCGCAGCGCGAGATCGGCGAAGAAGAGGTGGTGATTGACGATCACGATATCGGCCTTCAGCGCCCGCTCGCGCATCTTCGTGATGAAACAGGCGTCGTAATCCGGGCACTTCTGCCCCAGACAGATCTCCGAGCGCGCGTCAATGGAGGACCAGAAGCTCAGGTTCTCCGGCACATCCGTCAGCTCCGCTCGATCTCCGGTCTCCGACTGGAACGCCCATCGGCGAATCTCATCGAAATACTTCGCCTCCTCCAGATCGGCGAGGAGGGGCTGCGTCTCGGCCCGCTTCAGGCGATAGAGGCAGACGTAGTTCGATCGGCCCTTCATGGAGGCGACGCGCAGCTTCCGCCCCAGCGCCTTCTCCAAGAAGGGAATATCCTTGAGCAGGAGCTGTTCCTGAAGGTTCTTCGTCCCCGTGGAGATGATGATTCGTTCTGAGGCCGCGAGCGCCGGAACAAGATACGCGAGCGTCTTTCCCGTTCCCGTCCCGGCTTCGACGAGGAGATGCCCCCCTTCGACCAGGGCGCGATAGACGGCCTCGGCCATGCGAATCTGTCCGGGCCGATACTCGTACTGCGGGTGATGCCGGCAGAGCAGCCCCCCTTCCCCGAAGACTTCCTCCATGAGGGCGGTCTCTTCGCTTCGTCGGCCCATCGGCGATGCCTCACCGCGGAGGAATGTCCATCGCTTCCTGAGCGCGGGAGCGCTTCACACTTCGCGCAGATTGCGAAGCCGATGGGGATAGAGCGGGAACTGCTCGGTCAACTCCCACACCCGCTGCCGCACCGAGCGCTGCACCGATTCGCTCTCGGGCTGATCCAGAACCTCGGCGATCCACTGCGCGATCTTGCGCATCTCGGGCTCCTTCATCCCTCGCGTCGTGACCGCGGGCGTTCCCAAACGAATGCCGCTGGCGATCATCGGCGGTTGCGTGTCGAAGGGGATCGTGTTCTTGTTCACGGTGATCCCCGCGCGCTCCAACGCGCTCTCGGCCTGCTTCCCCGTCAAGCCTCGGGAGAAGACGTCCACCAGGACGAGATGAGTATCCGTCCCCCCGGAGACGATGCGATATCCCGCTCGAGCCAGCTCCTCGGCCAAGACGCGAGCATTCTTGATCACCTGCTCCTGATAAGCGCGGAATTCGGGCTGCATGGCTTCTTTGAAGCACACGGCCTTGGCCGCCATGATGTGAACGTGCGGCCCCCCTTGCACGCAGGGGAAGACGGCGCGATCGATCTCCCGCGCGTACTTCTCCTTGCACATGATCATGCCGGCGCGCGGGCCACGCAGCGTCTTGTGCGTCGTCGTCGTCACGAAATCGCAGCCAGGGACCGGGCTCGGATGCAACCCGGTCGCCACAAACCCCGCAATGTGTGCGATGTCGGCCATCACGACGGCCCCCACGTCGCGAGCGATCGCCGCGATCCGCTCGAAATCAATGGTGCGGGGATAGGCGCTCGCCCCACAGACGATCATTTTCGGCCGATGCTCATGCGCCAGCCGCTCCAGCTCTTCGTAATCAATCTGCTCCGTCTCGCGATGCACGCCGTAGGGGATCACCCGAAAGTATTTCCCCGAAAAGTTCAAGGGATGGCCGTGCGTCAGATGCCCTCCATGCGAGAGGTTCATCCCGAGGATCGTGTCCCCCGGTTGCAGCATGGCGATGTAGACGGCCATGTTCGCCTGCGATCCCGAATACGGTTGCACGTTGACGTGCTCGGCCCCGAAGAGCTGCTTCGCCCGCTGGATGGCCAGCGATTCCACCACGTCCACGAATTCGCATCCCCCATAGTAGCGCCGTCCCGGATACCCCTCGGCGTATTTGTTGGTGAAGACCGACCCCATGGCCTCCAGGACCGCCTCGCTGACGAAATTCTCCGAGGCGATCAATTCCAAGCCCCGCGCTTGTCGTTCGGTCTCCCGGAGGATGGCCTCAGCGATCTCCGGATCCACTTCGCGCAGCGGACGCATCCGCCACTGGTTCATCGCCGTCGCTCCTTCTCCGCATGATCCCCGCACGCTCGTGCGAGACGGAATCTTACCGCATGGCGGAGGACACCTTCAAGCACGCGCGCCAGGAGAGCGCTCCGCACCGACGCGCTTTCGCTCCCGACCTCTTCCCAGATAGGCCCGGCAGAGATCCAAAAAGGCCAGGAGCGCATCCGAGGGCGCCTCCTCCTTGAGATAAGCCAAACCCAGCTCCCACCGACTCTTCAACCCGCGAATGGGCAGCGCCCGCAGCAGCCCCGCGTGCACCTCGCG
Organism: bacterium HR08; assembly: GCA_002898775.1. GTDB lineage: Bacteria > Acidobacteriota > Blastocatellia > HR10 > HR10 > HR10. The sequence continues at coordinate 49,197 of BEHK01000002.1, forward strand.
CTGAACGGTGAGCCAAGGGAGGATGCCAACGCCCAGACCGACCTCCACCATCTTCTTGATCGCCTCGTCGCGATTCAGCTCCATGACGACGTGCGGCCGAACGCCAGCATGTTCGAAGAAGAGATCAATGATCCGCCGCCGATTCCCCCCGCGCTCTCCGAGGATCAACGGCTCGGAAGCCAGTTGCATGACCGTCACTTCGCGCGCTTGTGCCAGCGGATGGCTCGGCGGGATCACGGCCACGAGCCGATCCCCATACAGCGGTTCCGTATGGACCAGCGGCGCTTCGACCGGCAGGGAGATGAGCCCGACGTCCAGCCGATGCTCCAGCAGACGA
>BEHK01000003.1 GCA_002898775.1 bacterium HR08
CACCCGAGGGCGACGGATGGTGATGGTGCCAATGCCCAGGGTCAGCCTGCGAGGTTTCCCATAGCCGTTCCTGTAACCCTGGACTCCGTCCACCGCGGCTCGCCGCTGGTAGCGGCACCGGCCCAACAACTCGGTCACCTCCTGCTCCAGGAGATCCTGGATGAACTCCTGGATCTTGCCCCGAACCCACTCCTCCAACCCCTCCCATGTGGGGCTTGATACCAGGGATCCTCCCGTGGTACGCTTGTTCATGGCGGTGTACCTCCTCCTTTCTCTTCGTTAACGTTTTCTCTCTTAAGAAGGGAGGATACACCGCCTTCAGCAGAATTTCCACACCCTTTGATTTTACCTCCCCCGCGCGTGTACGGGAGCGAATACGTGTTCGTGGGGTCGAAGGGGAGATTGAGCGCCGCCGGATCGAGATGGCGCCGGTTGGGCACGCGGGTCAGATCGAGCGGCTGCAGCAGGCCCTCCAGAATGAGGATGCGCACCATGTAATCACTCGGCACGATGAGATCGTAGGCGACAACGCCCGCCTGCAGCTTCGCCAGGAGCGCTTCGTTCGAATCGTAGGTCTCGATGTTCACGACGATCCCCGTGCGCTCCTCGAACTTCCGCACGACGCGTGGGGCGATGTAGTTGGACCAGATCAACACGTTCAGTTCTGCACGCCCCCGCTTCGCGGCGAAGCCTCCGAAGGCGAACCCGACAAGCCCGCAGAGAATGAGCCCGACCAGGACGAGGGAGCCTCGCCCCACCCCTCGCCGCTCGATGCGAAAGGCCACGGCCATGAGCACGAGCGTGGTCACCAGCAGCAGCGTCGAGATGGCATTCACCTCAGGCGTGATCCCCGTCTTGATCATCGAGTAGAGGCGCAAGGGGAGCGTCGTCGCCCCGGTCCCGGCGACGAATGAGGTGATGACGTAGTCATCGAGCGAGAGGGTGAAGACCAGAAGCGCCGAGGCGGCGATCGCCGGGGTCAGCAGCGGCAGCGTGATCCTCCAGAACGCGCGCCAGGGATCGGCGCCCAGGTCGAGCGCGGCTTCCTCCAGGCGCGGATCGAGCGCGGCCAGGCGCGCGCGCACGACGAAGAAGACGTAGGAGATGCTGAAGGCGACGTGAGCCAGAAGCACCGTCCCGAGCCCCAGCCGCAAGCCGATCCAGCCGAAGAAGGTGACCGACGCGAATCCGATGACAATTTCCGGCACGACGATGGGAAGCACAAAGAGCGCCTCCACGAGCAAGCGCGCCCGCCCTCGCCATCGCTCGAACGCGAGGGCCGCGCTCGTCCCCAAGAGCGTGGCCACAAGGGTCGTGAGCGCGGCGACGAGCAGGCTCGTGCGCAGCGCGTCGAGCATCGGTTGATTGTCGAGCGCCGCTTTATACCACCGCCAGGTGAATCCCCGCCACACGGCCAGAAGCCGCGAGTCGTTGAAGGAGAAGACGGCCAGCACGAGGATCGGCGCGTAGAGGAAGAGATAGGTCGCGCCCATCCACACCATCAGTGCCGGCGATGTCCCCCGACGGTCGCTCATTGTCGCGCCTTCACGCCCGCTGCCCGCCAGGCCATCACCAGCAGCGCGAGCACGGCGAGGATCAAAAGGACCGAGAGCGCCGACCCCATCGGCGGATTCCGCTGCACGAACTGATTCTGAATGACCGTGCCGAGCATCGCCGATTTCGCCCCGCCCAGAAGATCCGGCGTGATGAAGGCGCCCAGGCTGGGGATGAACACCAGCACGAGGGCTGTGATGATCCCCGGCCGCGTCAGCGGCACCACCACGCGCCAGAAGACTTGCCGCCGATTCGCTCCCAAATCCATCGCCGCTTCAATCACGCGCACATCCACGCGCTCCAGAGCGACGTACAAGGGCAGGATCGCGAATGGCAACTCCCCGTACACCTGTCCGACCACGACCGCGAAATCCGAATAGAGGAGCCAGGAGATCGGGCGCTCGATCACTCCCAGAGTGAGCAACATCGTATTCACGAAGCCCTCGGCGCGGAGCAGGAACATCCACGCGTAGGTGCGCAGCAAGAAGCTCGTCCAGAAGGGGAGGATCGAGAGGACCAGCAGCGCCTGCTTCCACCTCGGATTCACGCGCAGGGCGATGGCGTAGGCGACCGGATACCCGATGAGCAGACAGAGCGCGGTCGTCACCGCCGCCATCAGGAACGAGCGGGCGTAGACGGGGAAATAGAGCGGGTCCAGGGCCCGCCGATAGTTCTCCAGTCCGAACCTCCACTGCACGCCGCCATGGAGGCCACGTTCGGCGAAACTCACGGCGATGATGAATCCCAGAGGGAGGAGGAGGACGACCCCCAGCCAGAGGAGGGACGGGGCGAGCCCTATCCAACGGTTCGCCTCATGCCCTCGCGACGCCCTCATGGCGTCCTCACTGGGAGAGGACGACGATGCTCTCTCGCGCCCAGCAGAGGAAGACGCGTTGTCCGTCGCGGAAAGCTTCGGCTCGGGAGCCCGGGCGATTCGGCGCAGTCACCAGGACGGACTGATCCCCGACGCGCACGCGCCAGTGCGTCGCATCCCCGAGATAAAGGCGCTCCTCGATGACCCCTTCCAGTTGCACCAGATCGGTCTTGCGCAGCGGTCGCGCGCGCAAGGCGATCTTCTCCGGACGAACGGCCACCTGAGCCCGCGAGCCCTCCAGTCGCCGCCCGTTGAGCGAGACGCGCACCGTCCGCCCGCACAAGGCCAGCAGCGCATCCCCGTTCTCGCGCGCCATGACCTCGGCTTCGAAGACATTGGCCGCTCCGAGGAAGGTGGCGACGAACGCCGTCTCCGGATTCTCGTACACCTCGCGGGGCGTGCCGATCTGCTGCAGACGTCCCTCCGCGATCACGGCGATCCGATCGGACAGGGCCAGGGCTTCCTCCTGATCGTGGGTGACCATGAGAAAGCTGATGCCCACCTCGCGCTGCAGGCGCTTCAATTCCCGCTGCATCTCCTTTCGGAGCTGAAGATCAAGAGCCGCCAGCGGTTCATCCAAAAGGAGCGCCTCCGGTTCCAGGACCAAGGCGCGCGCCAGCGCCACGCGTTGTTGCTCGCCGCCGGACAGCTCATGCGGCCACCGCCGCTCATAGCCGGACAGGCGCACCAGCTCCAAGGCCGCCGCCACGCGCCGCTCGATCTCTCGCCGCGGGAGTCGCTTCTGCTCCAGGCCGAAGGCGATGTTCTTGTAGACGTTCAAATGCGGGAAGAGCACGTACTGCTGGAAGACCGTGTGCACGCGGCGCCGATAGGGGGGGAGATCGGTCACGTCCGCGCCACCGAGATACACGCGCCCTTCATCCGGCCGCTCCAAGCCCGCGATCACCCGCAGCAGCGTCGTCTTCCCCGATCCCGAAGGCCCCAGCAGCGTGAGGAATTCGCCGCGTTCGACCTCAAGGGAGACGGCCTCAAGCGCCGTGACGGCGCCGTAGCGCTTCGTCACGCCCTCCACGCGAATCGCGCTGATTGCGGTCGCCATCGTCCGCTCTTTCGGGGGTATAAAATAGACGACGCGCCCACGGTGCGCAAGACCTCGACGCTCGCGCGCGCCGCCCTCTCGAACGGACTTCAGGGCGTCTCGCTGAACGCGCTCTCGATCAGCTCGCACAGGATGTGGCCCAGCGTGATGTGCACCTCTTGAATGCGCGGCGTCTCCTGGACGGGGACGACGAGGGGCACATCCACCAGCGGCGCCACGAGCCCTCCGTCGCGTCCAAGCAGACCAATGGTGCGCAATCCCAGACGGCGCGCCGTCTCGACGGCGCGGACGACATTGGGCGAGCGCCCGCTTGTGCTGATGGCGACGGCCACGTCACCCGGCTCCCCGAGCGCCTCGATCTGCCGACTGAAGACCTCCTCGAAGGCGACGTCATTGGCGATCGAGGTGAGGACCGACGTGTCTGTGGTGAGCGCCATGGCCGCGAGCGCCGGACGCGAACGCCGATAGCGATTCACCAACTCCGCCGCGATATGCTGCGCATCGGCCGCGCTCCCCCCATTCCCGAAGAGGAGGATCTTGCCCCCGGCTCGCAGCGCAGCGATCATCAGCTCGGCCGCGCGCGCCACATCTTCGGCCCGCTCCTCGAAGAAGCGCTCTTTCACCCGAACGGACTCGCGAGCCAACTCCCGGATGCGTTCCACAGGCGTCATGCCGTTCCCTCACCTGACGCGGCTATCGGAAGATATCGCGCCACGCCGCAACCCCTCCCCAGGTCACCCGCGCGCCCGCGCGGAAATTGAGCTTGGGGGCGGGATAGCCGAAGACCTCGGTGTACCGCCGATTCAATACGTTCTCGACCACGGTCACCAACGTCACGCGCTCGTGCACCCGATAGTGCGCGCTCAGGTCCAGCTTCTGATAGCCCGGATTCAAATTCCGATTCGGCAAGAGCATCGAAGGACCGAAGAAGGGGTCCGACAGGAAGGTGCTCGTGTCGCGGCGACCGACGAAGGATCCGATGAGCACCAAGCTCCAGCGCGAGCGCGACCAGGCCAGCAGCAGGCTCCCCGTATGTGGGGCGCGCTGAAACGGACGCGCGCCCACCAGCGGGGCGAACGCGCCGATCGGGATCCCGGGGAAGGCGGGATTGAACGTCGGGCGCAGCGCGTCGCTGGAGAAGGAGCGCAGGATGCGCGCGTCCAGATAGGTGTATGTCCCCCGTGCCATCAGACCATGACCGACATCGGCCGTGAGTTCGACTTCGGCGCCACGCGCGCGAAACGTCTGCGCGTTCACGTTCGCTCCGAAGGGCGTCGCCTGCGCCACTTCGACCGGAACGCCCAGTTGCAGAAGCGCCGACCGCGAGAGGAACTCGATCACGTCCTCGAACCGATTGTGAAAGAGGGCGAGCGACAGACGCGCGCGATTCCGCGCGAAATTCTGCTCCAGCCCGAGATCGAAACTCCGATTTCGCTCCGGCCCGATGGGCGCGATCCGAAAGCGCGCGATCAAGGCCTCGCCCGATGCGCCCAAGCCGCGCAACACGGCGAAGAGCGACGATCCCTCCTGGAAGATGTTCGGCTCCTTGATACCGGTGCCGAAATAGAAGCGCAACTTCGTCTCATTCCACCAGGACGTCGGCTCCCCGCGCCGAAGCACGGATGCCACCGAGACGCGCGGATTGGCCTCGACCCCGAACACGGCATTATCCTCCACGCCCACGCCCGCCGTCACGAACACTCGCGCCGCCCAATTATACTGCCCCTGCAGAATGTAGCTGAAATTGTCGCGATCCACCCGCTGTGTGCCCGAACGACCGCGCTCGTTCTCGTATCGGAATCCGAATGTACCCGTGAACGCTTCGCCCACCCGCACATCCGACTGCGCCCAGAGCGACTGCCGCACCGTGTCGGTCACAAACGTCTGCGGGTATGAGCCGCCGAAGTCCAAAATGGCACGCCCGCTCACGCGGAAGCCGTTCCCGCCGACGATGGTGACCGGAGCCCCCAGGTACACGGGGCCGAAGCCGAAGGGATCGAAGGGCTCGCCCGTCGGCGCCGGATTCGTGAACCGGCTCAGGGAGTGCACCGAGGCGAAGCGGATCTGATTCTGCCACCGGCGCGTCGTGTGATGCCGCCCGCTCAACACCACGTAGGTCTCGCGCCCGCGCATGGCCGAATCATCGGGGATGCCATAGAAATCGAGCGCGTTCGGCGTGCCGAGCGCCATCACCGTATGACGGAGGACGAGGCGAACCTCCGACGCGACGTTCGGTTGCCAGCCGAAATTCCCGACATATGTCCCGTTGTGGTAGGCATGATTGGGGAGGTGATTGTCCGTATCGTAGCGGCTGAAGCTCGACGCGTAGTCGAACGTGCGCACAGCTCCACGCAGCGAGGCCTCTTGCCGCAGGCTGCGATAACTGCCCCCCTCGATCGCGTATCCGAAAGTGGGAATGCGCGCGTACTCGCGACTCCGGCGGGTGAAGAGTTGGATGACGCCGCTTGTGGCATCCGATCCGTAGAGGACGCTGTTGGGATTGCGCATGACCTCGATCCGCTCGATCTGCGTCCCCATCAGGGTGGAGAAATCGAAGAACCCCCCGATTTGATTGATCGGCGCTCCATCCAGGAGCACCTTGGTGAAACTGCTGTTCCCCCCCCGCAGGAAGAGGCTCGTCTGCCCTCCGCGCCCTCCCGTCTGCGCGACGTGAAGACCGGGGATGATCCGAAGGAGTTCGAGGACATGCACCTTCGCCTGGCGTTGCAGGTCCTCTTCTTCCACCACGCCGACGGAGGCGCCCAGTTGCGCCCGAGGGACTTCGGTCGCCGTCGCCGTCACGACGATCTCCTCTCGAAGCGGGCCGACCGAGAGCATGACATCCAGGACGCGCACGGCGCCCGCCGGCAGGAAGATGTCCCGAATCTCGCGTGGGGCGAACCCTTGGCGCTCCACGCGAAGCTGATAGAGGCCGCTCACCACGTCCGCGAATCGGTACCGCCCGTTCTCATCCGAACGCACCTGCGCCAGCATCCGCCCGTCGCGCAAGAGCGTGACGGATGCGCCCGGAATGACGGCACCGAGCGGGTCGGTGATCCGCCCTTCGAGGACGCCGCGTGAGGAAGCAGCGAACGCCAGATGATCTCTCCCCTGAGGGGAGATCGGCCATCGCCAGAGCGCCCCAAAGAGCGAGGGAATACCTCCGATGAAGAGGCTCAGGACGACGATCTCAAGAAGAAGACGCGATCTCAACAGACCCCCTCTCCGCATCATCTGTTCCTCCGGGATGGAATTGGGCCGGCCCCTGCCGCGGCGGCCGCACTTCCTCTCTCGAAATCGTGATGCGCGGCGATCCGCTCAGGGGATTGCGATCCACAAGAAACCGCGTCCCGAAGGCTTGCCGAAGCCGCGCTTCGGTCAGCACCTCTTCGGGCGAACCGAAAGCGAGCGCACGCCCCTCCCTCAGCATGAGGACGCGGTCGGCGAATTCGGCGACCAGATTCAGATCATGCGCGACGAAGACCGAGCTGAGGGCGCGACACCGGGTGAGCTCCCGAATGAGGGTGAGCATCTCGACCTGAAAGCGGAGATCGAGGTTCGACGTCGGTTCATCCAGCAAGAGCACGCGCGGTTCCACAGCGAGCGCGCGCGCCAGGATGACGCGCTGCCGTTCGCCCCCGGAGAGCTCGGTGATCCAGCGATCCCGGAATTCCACCGCGCGCGTCAGCTGAAGGGCCGAGAGCGCACAGCGAATATCCGCCTCGCTCTCGAAGCCGAATCCGTTCGAGTGCGGGAACCGCGCCTGCAGGACGTATTCGAGCACGGTCATCCGAAAGCCGATCTTCGGATCTTGCGGGACGACCCCGAAGATTCGGGCCAACTCGCGAGGAGAGAAGTGGGCCAGCGGCTTCCCCCGCCATCGGACCTCACCGCGCTGCGGAGGCACCAGACCGCGCAACACGCGCAAGAGCGTCGTCTTCCCCGAGCCGTTGGGGCCGACCACGGCGACCAGCTCTCCCGGAGCGACCGCGAGCGAGACCTCAGACAACACGGGCCGAGCCCCATAGGCGACCGTGACCTCGCGAGCCTCGAGCATGGCCTCACACCCTTCGCAACAGCGCGATGAAGATCGGCACACCGAGCATCGCCGTCACCGCTCCGACCGGCAACTCGCGCGGCGCCAGCGCCGTTCGCGCCAGCGTATCGGCGAGCGTCACCAGGATCGCTCCCGAGAGGGCGGCTGCCGGGACGACCAGGCGGTTATCGGCCCCCCAGAGCAGGCGCACCAGATGCGGCACCACGAGCCCGACGAAGCCGATGGCCCCGGCGACCGAGACGATCACGCCCGCCAGCAGCGAGGCCGCGAAATAAGCGAGCGCCTTCACCCGCTCCACCTCCACGCCGAGCAAGCGCGCTTCCTCCTCCCCCACCATGAGGAGATTCAGTGTGCGCGCTTGCGTGTAGGCCATAGCGGATGCGACGACGACGATCCCGACGACGAGCGGGAGCAACCCATCCCCTCCTCCGCTCAGATCGCCCATCATCCAGAAGGCGAGTCCCCGCAGATGCGGATCCGGCACCAGCGCCAGCACCAGCGCGATCACCGACCACAGGAGCGTGGCGATGATCACCCCGGCCAGCACCAGGCGCTCGGTGGCCATCCCCGTCCGACCGCGACTCATCGCGTAGACGAGCGCCGTCGTGAGCGCTGCCCCCACGAAGGCCAGCAGCGGGCGCGCCCACGGGACGTTCCTCCATCCCACGATCGCGACGATCGCGCCCACGGCAGCCCCGCCGGAGATGCCGAGCACGTAAGGCTCCGCCAGAGGATTTCGAAGGAGCGCTTGCAGCACTGCTCCGGCAATGGCCAGCGCCGCTCCCGCTGTGAGTCCGAGCACGATGCGAGGCGCGCGGATCCGCCAGATGATGACATCCGCGGCGGTCACCTCCTGAACGCGTCCGAACAGATGCGCCCACAGGACGCGAGCGACGATCGCTTGTGGAACCGACTCGCTCCCCAGATGCAGGGCCAAGAAGGCCACGCCGAGCGCGAGCGCACCGAGGAACGCGCACACCAGCCCGACCTTGCGCGGCGTGGCCGGTCCGCGCTCGAAGAGAGCGCGGAAGAGGGAGCGATGCGATCCCCCCTCGATGGGAGAATCCTCCACGATGGTCTGCGCATGCTCACGCCAGGACGCCGGGCGTCGGCGAATCATCGAAATACCTCCGGATGAAGCACACGCGCCAGCGCCTCCACTCCATCAATGAGGCGCGGGCCGGGGCGCATGAGCAGATCGTTATGGATCGCATACACGCGCCCCTGTCGGAACGCGGGCGTCGCCTCCAGCTCCGGCCAGCGCACGTTCGTGAGCCGACGCGTGACCGGCTCATGCGAGGGGAGAATGATCACGTCCGGAGCGCGAGCGACCACGGCCTCCAGACTGTACGGCGTCCATTCCCGCTCGGCATCCGCCGTGATGGACTGCCCTCCGGCTTCCCGGACGAGATCGGTCATGAAGGCGCCACGCCCGGGGACAATGAGGGGATCGCGCTGAACGACGAGGAGAACGCGGGGGCGCGGCCGTTCCCGCACACGCGCGCGCACGTGCTCCAGGCGCGCTCGCAGGGCGCGCACCACACGGTCCCCCTCCGCGCGACAGCCCATGATCGCCCCTAACTTCTCCAACGAGCGGAAGACGTCTTCGACCCGCTCGACATCCACGACATACAGCGGGATGCCCACGGCCTCCAGTCGCTGCGCGAAGCGCTCCAGTTGCGTCGCCGTCGAGAGAACCACCAGGTCCGGCTGCAAGGCGAGGATGCGCTCCAAACTGGGATTGAGGACATCGCCCACGCGTTCCTTCGCGCGCGCCGCCGGCGGATAATCGCAGTAGCTGGTCACGCCCACGATGCGCTCCTGCAAGCCGAGCGCGAAGAGCATCTCGGTGACGCTCGGGGCCAGCGAGATCACGCGCCGCGGATATCGCGGGATGGCCACCTGCCGACCGAGCTCATCGGTGACGATTTGAAGATCTGTCGAGCCAGGAGCAGACGAGGGTGAGGACGAAGACCGACAGGCCCATGGGGAGAGGCTCAAGAGGGAGAGGAGAAGCAGCAGAAGAACTCGCGTTGTCCCTGGCATCCCAGCGTCACCTCGCGCCAGTTTCTGCCACACGCGAGCGGGCAGGTCTCCTGACTGAGTCCCTGGCTCATCCGCGCGATGAGCAGGTCGAGCGCCTTCCCAGCCGTCACCGGCCAGTGGCCTGAGTGCCGACCATGCGGGACATCACAGTGGCGAGGGCCGTGCCGGACTTTCACCGGACTTCCCTATTCTCCCGAAGCGCCCTCACGCCCGCAGGCGCTTCGGGCACCCGCCGCGCTGTGAAAGAACCTCGTGATAGGAGGGGAAAATAGCACCCCGTGTGCGAGGGTGTCAAGCGAAGAAGGCGAACCGGCTCAGGCGCTTCTCGCACGAGCCGACGATCGAAGCGCGGGACAATGACCGCGCCGATTCGGCAGAAGGGTTTTCAATATGGTCATCCCTCCCTTACCGCACCTTGCCCGCCGCATCAGCGTTCGACCAGGCGAGCTTTGACGATCCTGCCGGACGGGCGATACTCGAAGTAGAAGTTCCCCTGCGGATCCACGCCGATCAAACGACCCCGCTCAGGAGCCGGCACAGGGACTTCGACCATCTGCCCACTTGGTGAGATGAGAACGACCAGGCTTTGGAAAGTCCCCGCAGGAGTCCTCCGCATGATGTTCACAGCGACGCGATCGTGCCATATCCCGACGCCCTCGACGAAGTCGCTCTCCGAGAGGAGCGAGCGTTGAACTTCCGAGCGAGCGGCGCGCGCCGGAGCCGGGAGCGTCCGAAGGTCGAACGTCGCTTCCACGCGAGGAGCATCCCCATCGAAAGTGAAGATGTGAAGCGGGGAGACGAAACGATCCGGGGGCACAGGGCGATTCGGATAAAGGAGCAGGCGCCCGCGGCTGAGCGCCAGAAGCGAACGGGACATCGCTCGAACCCTTCGGTCAAGCGGGAGAGAAGCGTCCCACGATCCGAAAGCCGCGATCTCGCGTCCGTCTTGAGCGAAGACGTGAACGATTGTCCCATCCAAGTGCTCGAATCGAGCTTCCTGCCCGGAGTGGACATGAGGGCCGACGGCATAAATGTTCCCAGCGTCGTCTACGAGCAACAGTTCGGGATGGAGCGTCGGGGTCTCGATCGTGCGAATTGGCGCCATCTCGGGTGAGAAGATCCGAATGCGACTTCGGTTACCCTCCATCTGCCAGAGGTAAATGTGACCCCGCCGATCCACAGCAATGGCCAGCGAGGAGAAAAACGGACTCTCCAGCGTCCGAACGACACGACCCTGCGGGCTGATGACGACGAGGCGACCCGGGCCAGTCAAAAGGCCACGCGTGAGCTGCACTTCATAAAGATAGAGCTGACCGTCTCCCCCCATGAAGGATCGAAGGACAGAAGACTCGTTGAATCGAGGAATCCTCACGCTCCATTCCTCGACGAACTCGACCTCCTGAGGGGACGCGTACAGAAGGAGCAGAAGCGTCATGGAGAGGAACGCATTCATCGCTCTCCTCCTCTCAAGGCATCCGCGAGAGTGCCCATCCCCCCTCCTCCTGAGGAGGCCGACAACTCGGCGCGGCCGCGCAGACATAGATGTCGACGACCTGGTCACAGTTGCCGTCGTTATCACAGCAATAGCCCTCGAAGGGACCGCCATTCGGATGGCAATTGCTTTGGGGATAGGGCGATCGTACGCACCACTGGCTCCAGCAGTTTTCCGGATCACACATCCATTCACCCGTACACCAGTACCCGCATCCTCCCTCACCATACCACTGGGTCTTTGAGCGGATCGGAACCGACAGGGTGAGAACCAGAACGGCGACAGTCGCAATGGGCCACATTCTCCTTCGCATATGCCACCTCTCTTCCTCTCGCTTCTACGACTGCTTGGCAGCTGCGATTATACTGTCTGTCTGTCAAGGCCCTCTCGCACATTCTCCCGAGCGGCGATCCGGCTCTCGGGAACCGATGCCGCGAGAGCCCCTGAATGCCCGGAGCCGACGAGAGCACCGCCGTCACCGGCAAAGAAAGACCGGTAGGGCACGAGCGTCACGCCCCTTCTTCCACGTGATCGTCTCCGGCCCGAGGCCGTCGGGCGCGATTGAAAGGGGGCGCCGCGTCGGCGCTCGCGGGAAAAAGCGGGTTTACAAATTTCCCGAAACGGAAGGCATCGCGCGGGCATCTAAGCGGGTGGCAGTGAAGAGGTGCGAGACGACGATGACGAGGAGGCGAACGATGATCTGGGAACGAGTCGCTCACGTACTGGCACCGCATGTGGCGGTGGATCTGGGAACGGTGAATACGCTCATCTATGTGCGGAATCAAGGGATCGTGCTCGCCGAGCCGACGGCCATCGCCGTGGATCGCACCGATGGAAGCGTCGTGGCTGTCGGACGCGAGGCCGTGAGCATGCTCGGGCGCGAGCCGCGCGAGATCGTCGTGCATCGTCCGGTTCGATCGGGGGTTGTGGCCGATTACGAGCTGACCGAGAAACTGCTCCGATCTTTGCTGGAGCGCGCCTTGGGCTACCGACTGCGCCCCTGGGTCTTCCCGCGCCTGGTGATGGGCACCTCCAGCGTCTCCACGTCCGTCGAACGGCGCGCGCTCCTGGAGGCTGCCCGCCGCGCCGGAGGGTTCCACACGATCCTCATCGAGGACGGGATCGCGGCGGCGCTGGGCGCTGGAGCGCTCGCGCACAACGGGCAAGCGAGCCTCATCGTGGACATCGGCGGCGGGACGACCGACATCAGCCTCGTCACCGCCTCCGGGTTGATCGCCGCGTATTCTCTGAACGTGGCGGGCATCGCCATGGATCAGTCCATCAGCGACTACGTGCTGAAGCGCTATGGGGTGATCGTGAGCGAACAGATGGCCGAAGCGATCAAGATCACCATTGGCGCGGCGCTTCCCCGAACACCCGCTCGGCAAATGGTGGTCGCGGGGAAGAACGCCTCTACGGGCGCTCCGTGCGAGATCACGCTGACCAGCGATGAGGTCTTCTCCGTCCTGAACGGCCTGGTGGAGACGATCCTTCAGGGCGTGCGGCTCATGCTAGAGCGCATGTCGCCAGAGACGGCGGCCGATCTCTGCGCGACGGGCCTCACGCTGACGGGCGGCGGGTCGCTCCTCCGCGATCTGGACGCGCGGTTTCAACAGGAGCTGGGCATTCCCATCTTCCGCGCGGAGAGCCCCTTGGAGTCGGTCGCGCTCGGCCTCGGCTCCCTGCTCGAAGAGCCGGCCTGGTTGGAACACTTCCGCTGCGAGGACGAAGAGGCCGAGTGGATGAACGAAGTGGAACCGCTCTATGGCGCAGCCCGATGAACAGGCCACGTTGAGAAGAGCGCACAACTCCCGTCGCATCGGGGGAGGCCCCGTGCGCGGACTCCCCTACGGCACGATCTCCACATGGGGCGAGACGCGCTGGCGCGTGACGAGCAGATCCTCCTTGTGCTTGATCATGTCTTCGCGCGTATACCACGCCAGCTCGAAATTCGGCCCCATGGTGATGGCATCCTTGGGGCAGGCTTCCTCGCAGAAGCCGCAGAAGATGCACTTCCCGTAGTCAATGTCGTAGACCTTCGCGTAGCGAATATCCACGCCGATGCGCTCGGGATACGGGCGCAGATCTTCCGCCGCCTCGATGTAGATGGCATCGGCCGGGCAGGCGATGGCGCACAGGAAGCAGGCGACGCATTTCTCGCGCCCGTTCTCATCCACGTGCAGGATGTGCTGGCCGCGAAACCTTCGTTCCACCCGGACCGGCTCATCCGGATATTGGATCGTCACGCGGTCCGGCAGATGCCGAAACGTCGTCGCCAGCCCTTGCGCGATCGCCTTGACAACGTCGAGAACTCTCATGATCCCTCCTCTGCCGAAGCAGACATTATACCAGGGAGCTGGCGGCGTGTCAGCGAACGCAGCGCGCGTTCAAGAAGAGGTCCGGCGCGATTTCGAAGAGCGCCAGAGGAGTCCGAGATGGTGCGCGTGACAGATGGCGACAGCCAGAGCATCGGCGACATCATGCGGTTCTGGAGGCTCGGGGAGATCAAGCAAGAGGGCGACCATGCGTTGCACCTGCGGCTTCTCGGCGCGGCCATATCCGACGGTCGCGCTTTTCACCTCCAACGGCGAATATTCGTAGACGGGCACTCCAGCCCGCGCGGCCAACAGCAGCACCACACCGCGCACATGCCCGAGCTTGAGCGCGCTCTTGGGATTGACCGCCGCGAACGCCTCTTCCAAAGCGACGGCCTCCGGATGCCGGCGATCCAGGACGTCCTGCAGGTGCTCGGCGATGTGGAGCAATTTTTGAGCAAAGGGACGATTGCGCGGAGGACGGATGGCACCGCTTTCGACGAGCCGATGCTTGTGGCCATCGGTCTCGATGACGCCGTAGCCGGTCGTCTCGCTACCCGGGTCAACGCCCAGAATCCGCATATCCCCCCTCGGCGAAGGGAGGATTCTACGGGAGGGGGGAGCCGATGGGCAAGTAACCGAAAGGCCCTGCCGATCCACCTCGCTTGCCGGCGATGTCGTCACGCGCTTGACCACGTGAGCTGTCTTCGGGCTATACTTCCGCGTCTTCAGAGACTCGATGGGAGGAATGGCGGATGAACCCGGCGCATGTGCATCTTCTGCTCAACCACATCCCGGTTGTCGGCATCTGGCTGGGCATCGCGCTGTATCTGGTGGCGCTCGTGAGGAAACCGGAGTGGCGTTCGCTCAGCCTGAGCGTCTTTGTGGTGATGGCTGCTCTGACGATCCCCGCCTACTTGAGCGGCGAACCGGCTGAAGAGATGATCCACGGGTTCCCCGGCGTCTCCGAGGCGACCGTGGAGGCGCATGAGGAAGCCGCCGGGCCCGCGCTCGTCGCCATGCTCGTACTGGGCGCGGTCGCTGCGGGGGGGCTCATGCGCTTTCGCGCGGCGGCATCGTGGTCACGCGGATACGGATGGATCATCCTCATCCTCGCGCTCATCGCCGGGGGGCTGATCGGTCGGACGGCGAACCTGGGGGCGCACATTCGGCATCCGGAGATTCGCTCGGCCACACCGGCAGGAGCTGTGGACTCGGGCGAGACTCACGAGGCCGAGGAGCCGGAGTCCCGATGAAGGGCGTCGTGCGGCGCGCCCCTCCTCACACGTGCAGCTCCACGATGTCCCCATCCTCGAGGACGTGATCGCGGTGGACGAGTTGGCCATCAAATTTTCCCGCCCCCCAGAGGCGCGCGTACTTCAGACGCTGGACGAAGTCCCGATGGATCGCGCGCGCGATGTCGGCGACCGTGCTCCCGCGCTTGAGCACAAAGGGAGTCGTCAGATCGGGTTTCTTCCCCGGCTCCTTCGTATAGACCCGGATGATGCCCAGCAGGGCATAGACTTCGCGACGAAGCTGTTCCAGATTCTCCCCCGTTCGAGCGGAGACGGGCAGCACGCGAAAGCGCGCGCCGATCCATTCGCGCACGAGCTCCAGATTCTCCCGGGCGTCGGGGAGGTCCAACTTCGTGCCGATCACCAGAGCGCGTTTGACAGGGGATGCGCGCCCGCCCTCGGAGGCCGAGC
Organism: bacterium HR08; assembly: GCA_002898775.1. Classification (GTDB taxonomy): domain Bacteria; phylum Acidobacteriota; class Blastocatellia; order HR10; family HR10; genus HR10. Next base: position 15,105 of record BEHK01000003.1, read on the forward strand.
GCGGATCCGAGGCCGAAGGGGTGCGCAGATGCAGGTTCGCGCGATCGAGCAGCAGCAAGGTCTCCTCGACTCTGGTGAGCACATCATCATCGGCGAGATCGAACACCAGCAGCGCGGCATCGGCCTGGCGCACGAGCGCCAACATCCAGGGCTCGGTATAAGAGGGCGCCAGTGGCGGCATGTCCACGAGTTGAATCTGCACGTTCTCGAACTCCATCATGCCGGGCAGGGGCACGCGCGTCGTGAAGGGATAGTCGGCGATCTCGGGCGTCGCGTGCGTCAGGCGGGCCAGAAGCGACGATTTCCCCGAGTTGGGCGGGCCGACGAGCACGACTTGCCCCGCTCCTTCTCTCTCGACGTGATAAAAGGGTTTGCGCCGAGCCGTGCCGGGTCGTCGCTCCGCCTCTTGTCGGAGGCGCGCGATCCGCCGACGGATGTCGGCCTGCATCTTCTCGGTCCCCTTGTGCTTGGGGATGGTGGCGAGCATCTCTTCGAGGGCGGCGAGTTTCTCCTCGCGCGTGGTCGCCGCGCGGAACTTGCGTTCGGCCTCCAGATATTCGGGCGTCAGATTGGCCGGCATCCTGACCTCCGCGACAGGCATTGGCCCCATGACCCGATCCGCACCTTATCATGGGGCGCTCTCGCCGCATATTATACCAAGGGGCCGGGGCGACGTTCGCCAGCGGCCCCGATGGGAAGTGCGCACGTCAGAGGGAGGAGCCGATGAACGTCCTCATCTCGAAAGCGCTGCGAGAGGCGATCCGGGAGAAGTTCTGGTATGTGGCGGAAGACAGCCGGGGCGTCCCTCGAATCTTCTTCGATAGCGGAGCGGGAAGCCTGGTGCTCAAGTCCGCGCATGCGGCCCTCGAGCGCGCATCGCGTCTCAGCTCCTACGGAGGCGGAGGCTTCCCGGATTCGCAGTGGGTGGACGAGATCGTGGCTCAGGCGCGCGCCGCTGTCGCCGACCTCATCAACGCCCCCTCGCCCGAGCAGCTCTTCACCGGGGAATCGGCGACGGCCGTCTTGCGGCGTCTCGCCGAAGCGATTCTTCCCGCGCTGCCGGATCGCAGTCGAATCCTCATCTCGGCGACGGATCACAACGCCAACGTGGACCCATGGCGACAGACGGCCGCGGCGCTCTCCGCGAAACAGCTCGAGGTTCAGCTTGTGCGCTTCGATCCGAAGACAGGGACGGTGGACCTCAACCACCTGGAATCGCTCGCCGATCCGCGCGTGCGCGTTGTCGCCGTCTCTCACGCTTCGAATGTCCTCGGCGCGGAGAATCCGATTCGGGAGATTCGCCAACTCCTGCAGCGCGCGGCCCCCGAGGCCTGGCTCATCGTGGACGGCGTGCACTTCATCCCTCATGGCCCGGTGGATGTGCACGCGATCGGGGCCGATGCCTACGTCTTCTCCAGCTACAAGATCTTCGCTCAACGCGGATTGAGCTGGGCCTATGCGAGCGAAGCGATCCTGCGGCTCCCGCACTACAAGCTGACGCCGGCTCCGGATCGGCCGCCGGAGAGTTGGGAATGGGGCTTCCGGAATCCGGCGGATTTCGCCCCGATCATCGAGGTCGTGGACTACCTCGCCTGGCTGGGGCGCGAATGCTTCCCGATCCCCGCTTCGGGGACGGGGGACCGACGACGCTGGGTTCGACTCGGTCAGCAGGCCATTCGCCACTATGAACACGAGCTCGTCCGCGCGATGCTCGATGGCGTGGAGGGAACGCCGGGCCTGCGCGCGCTGGAGGGCGTGACGCTTCATGGGATCAGCGAGCCCGAGCATTATCACCTGAAGGAGCCGACCTTCAGCTTCACCGTCGCCGGACGGTCGAGCGAAGACGTCGTCGCCTGGCTCTGGAAACGCCATCGTATCGCCGTGCGCGGCGGAGATCATTACGCCCTGGAGACCCATCGGCAACTCGGCGTGAGGGAGAGCGTGCGCGCCTCGCTCGCCCACTACAACACGGTCGAGGAGGTCCGCCTCTTCCTTCAAGCGCTCGCCGAACTGCTCGCCGAGCAGGCGAGAGCATAAGGGGCTTCACCGAGGCGCGATCCTCATGGCGTTCGGCGGAAGATCGCCTTGACTTTCCCATGTGGCTCGTAATACCATGCCGAAGACGTGACGCGGAGCGACGGGCTGAGCGAGAACGTCGCGCGCCTGAGGCGATCGGGCGCGAGGCTTTCCACATCAGGCCTCATGCGGCATGGGCCTTCGGCAGATGAGCGGAAGCGCGAAGACGGGAAGCGAGGACAGGGCCAGCGGACGCGGTGGAGGCCAAGGGGTATGGCACGAAAGCCAGTGGCGCTCGGGCTCCTGATGATGTGCATCGTCCAGGCTCCGTTTGTGCGGGCGAATGTTCCCAATAAAGCGGCCAGAGGTCGCGCGGTCCCGGTGGGCGAAGTCGTTGCTCACGGGCACGTCTTCATGAACGGGGTGCGGGTGACCTCGGGGAGCACCGTCTTCGAGGGAGGAAGGGTACGCACATCCGCCGGAGCGAACGCGATCCTCATGCTCCGAGCTGGAGCGGGCGTGATCGCCCTGCTGCCCGAGAGCGAAGCGAGCGTGGGCACGGCTGACGGCGTCTGGACGATCGAGCTTGTGCGCGGGACAATTCTCATTCGCGCGCGCCAGGCGACGGAGGTGCGATCCGGGCGCGCCCGTGTGCGCGCGCCGCAAGGGAACTTCTACCGCGTCACCCGAAGCGACGAGGGGGTTCATGTGGAAGCTCTGGAGCGACCGGCGACGGTTCAGGTGGGCGGTCGGACATTCCCGCTCGCAGCCGGCCAATCGCTGCTCCTTCGAGAGGACAGCGCTGTGGTCGCTGCACCGACGCCGTCGCCACAGCCGTCACGCGCGCGTCGCCGCGTCGTGATTCCCGCCCTGGTGATCGGCGCCCTCGCCGTGACGCTGGCCCTGACGGTCGCGCGGGGCGAGCGATCGAAGGTCGTCAGCCCCGTCGCGCCGCAACGATGAGCGCAACGGCCTCGGACGCGCACCATGCGCTTTCCCCTGCCGAGACGCTCACAATCGAGAGCGCGCCGGATGAAGCCAGCGGCTTCTGGCGACCCTCAGGAGGGGATGTGCGTAGTCCTGGCTCTTCCCTCGTGGCGCGCGCGCGTCCTTTTCCTGCTGATGTGGCTGGGAGCCCTCGGCTACGGGGCCCATGCGCTCATGCGGGAATTTCGCGGGCATGCGCGCGCGACGCTCTTTCAAGACGTCGAGGGCCTGGAGGAAGCGCTGCAGCTCATCCCCGATGCGCCAGAGGTGCACGAACGGTTGGGGACGATCTATCTCCTGGACCCGGCGCGTTTCGATCCCGATCGAGCGATCTCGCATTTCCGTCGTGCTCTGGAGCTCTCGCCTCGGGATGCACGCCTGTGGATGGGGCTGGGACGCGCCTACGAAGCCAAGGATGAGGCGGATCAAGCCGCATGGGCGTATCGGCGAGCGATCGCCCTGGCCCCGCATCATTTTCGCCCGCGATGGCTGTACGCCAACTTCCTCCTGCGCCGCGAGCAGACGGAAGCGGCCCTCGCGCAGCTCGGCCTGTTGGTCGAGGCCACACCGGACGTGGTGGAGAACATCTGCGACCTGATCTGGCATACGCGCGAGGGGGAGGCGGCGCTTCTCGTCCGCCTGGCCGCAGGACGTCCCGCATGGATCGCGGCCAAAGTGAGCGACTATCTCCTGGCCAAGGGACGAGCCGAAGAGGCCGTCGCACTCTGGCGCGCCCTGCCGACGTGGGATGAGGTGACACGAGAATGGGGACGCCGCCTGATACGAGGGCTCGCGCGCGCGCGTCAATGGGCGATGGCCGAGGGTGTCTGGCACGAGTGGTTGCGTCGGGAGTATGGGCGAGAGCCCGCGCCGGGGATCTGGAACGGCGGCTTCGAGCACGCGATCGTCGAGGGGGGGCTCGATTGGCGCATCGCGCCGGCGCCCGGGGTCGAGGTCGGCATTGACGAGACGGTGGGCTATGGGGATTCGCGCTCGCTGCGGCTCGATTTCCGCGCGCACGAGGGAGTGCGCTATGCGGGCATCACGCGCGAGATCGTCGTCGAGCCCTCGACGCGCTACGTGCTTCGATTCGCCTACATGACCCGAGGGATGGTCTCGACGGGCGGCCTCTACGTGGAGCTCACAGACGCGGATGATGCTCAGCGGATGCGCGTGCGGCTCGATTCGCTTCCGGCGAGCGAGGCGTGGACGCCGGTCCGACTCGAATTCCGCACCGCCGCGGCGACGCGCGCTGTGCGTCTGGTGCTGGGGCGCGAGCCCACGCACCCGCTCCACGATTACATTCGCGGGCGCGTATGGCTGGACGCGTTCGCGCTGGAGCGAGCGCCTGATGGTCCGAACGCTTGAGCGTCTGGTGCTCATGGGATTGCTGGCGGCCGTCTTCCTCGCGCCGTGGATGTTCGGCGCGGTGGAGCATTGGGCCATTCATGCGCTCACGGCGCTGCTGCTCGTCCTGCTCGCGCTCTGGGGCGTGAAGATGGTCCTGGAGCGCGCCGTGCGCGTGCACCTGACGCCGATGCATGGCGTGCTGGTCGGCGCGCTGATGGTGGCGGCGATACAACTGAGCGGGACGCCCTCACCGGCGGCGCGCGACGAGCGCGCGCAGGTCTCCGAAGCGATGGATGTTCTCAACGGTCGCGAGCTGGACGCTTCGCCGAATACGCGCCGGTCGCACGACCCCTCCGGCACGCGTCAGGCGATGTGGCGGCTCCTGATGCTGATCGGATATTTCGGCTTGGCCGCAGAGCTTCTTCGCGGGGCGCGCCGACGGGCGGGCGCATTCGTGGTGCTCATGATCCTGGGCTTTCTGCTCGCGCTGGTCGGACTTCTCCAAAAGTTCGCCGGAAACGGGCGGCTGTTGTGGATTCGCGAAGTGGAAGCGGCGGGGCTGGCTTTCGGCCCGTTCGTGAATCGCAATCACGCGGCCGGATTCCTGGAGCTGCTCTTCCCTCTGCCCGTGGCCATGATCCTGGGGCACGGGGTGACGCGCGAGCGATGGGGTGTGTGTGGGCTCCTGGCCCTCGTCATGGGAACGGCGCTCGCGCTCACCGGCTCGCGCGGGGGGATGCTCGTGCTCGTCGCAGAGTTGCTCCTGCTGCCGCTTCTGTGGTGGGCGATAAATGCGACGGCGCGCCCGAGCCTGCGCTTCGGCGTGCTGCTTGTGGCGATCGTGAGTGCGGGGATCGCGCTCGGCGTGCTCTGGATCGGCGCCGAACCGATCACGAGCCGATGGTCGGCGATCGAAGGGGTCACGAATACGCGGCATGATCCCCTGAATCGTCCGATGATTTGGAGGACGACGTGGGAGATGATCCGGGATCACCCGTGGTGGGGCGTCGGACTGGGCGCGTATTCGATCGCCTACACGCGCTACGACCGATCGGCCGGCCTCTGGCGCGTCGAGCAGGCCCATAACGATTATCTCCAGCTCGTCGCGGAGTTGGGCGTGTGGGGACTGCTCCTGCTCCTCGGAATGGTGGCCGCCCTCGCCCGAGCCGCGCGGCGCGCGCTTCGGCCGGCGGCGATGCATCCGGCGGCGCGATTTGAACGCGCGCTCGCCCTGGGGGTGACCGTTGCCCTGCTGGGGATCGGCATCCATAGCGCGTTCGATTTCGCACTCCAGGTGACGGCGAATGCCCTGCTGTTTCTGGTGCTGATCGCCCTGTTGGAGAACTCGGGCGCCCATACACTGGAGCGCGAGGTCATCGGGGAGAAGAGCCTATGAAGCGAGCGCTCATCACGGGCATCACGGGACAGGACGGATCGTATCTGGCGGAGTTCCTCCTGGAGAAGGGGTACACGGTCTATGGGATCGTGCGGCGCACGAGCACGACGAATCTGGAGCGGATCGCGCATCTGGAGGGGGAGATCGAGCTGATCTACGCCGATCTGCTCGACGAGAATTCGCTGATTCACGCCCTCAAGGTGGCCGAGCCGGATGAGGTCTACAACCTGGCGTCACAATCGTTCGTGCCCGCGTCCTGGAGTCAGCCGGTGCTGACAGGGGAATTCACGGCGCTCGGCGTCACGCGCTTGCTCGACGCGATCCGCGTGGTGAATCCGCGCATCCGCTTCTACCAAGCTTCCAGCAGCGAGATGTTCGGCGAGGCGCGCGAAGTGCCGCAGAATGAGCAGACGCCGTTTCACCCCCGCAGCCCCTATGGCGTGGCCAAGGTCTACGGGCATTGGATCACGGTCAACTATCGCGAGTCCTATGGAATGTTCGCCTGCTCGGGCATCCTGTTCAATCATGAGAGTCCGCGTCGCGGTCTGGAGTTCGTGACGCGGAAGGTGACGCACGCCGTCGCCCGCATCAAGCACGGATTGCAGCGAGAGCTGCGCTTGGGGAATCTGGAGGCGCGGCGCGATTGGGGATATGCGAAAGATTACGTCGAGGCGATGTGGCTCATGCTGCAACAGGACGAGCCCGATGATTACGTGATCGCGACGGGCGAAACCCACTCGGTGCGCGAGCTGTGCGAGCTGGCCTTCGGCTACGTCGGCTTGGATTATCGAGACTACGTCGTCGTGGATCCGAGCCTGTTCCGACCGGCCGACGTCACGCTCCTGGTGGGCGATGCCTCGAAGGCGCGACGCCGGTTGGGATGGGAGCCGAAGGTGCGATTCGAGGAGCTGATCAAGATGATGGTGGAGGCTGATCTGGCGCTCGTCGCCGAGCAGCTCGCCAAGCGCGAGGCGACCGAAGGCGCGGAGCTCTCAAAGTCGCCTCGGCCACGATGACGGAACGGCGCATGCGGGCGTTGATCACGGGGATCGGGGGATTCGTGGGCTCGCATCTGGCGGAGTTCCTACTGGCGCAGGGGTATGAGGTCATCGGCATCGTGCGCGATCTCGAGCGCGTGGCGAATCTCCGAGCGGTGCGCGCGCGGGTGACGCTCTTTGAGGCCGACGTGCGCGATCGGGCGCGAATGGAGGCGATCGTGGCGGAGGTGCGGCCGGAGCAGGTGTATCATCTCGCGGCGCGCGCCTTCGTCCCCGATGGGGAGGTGAACCCGCAGCCGATGCAGGACGTGAACGTGGAGGGCACGCGCGCGCTCTTGGCGGCCGTTCACCGATGCGCGCCGCAGGCGCGCGTGCTTCTGGCCAGCACGGCGCGGGTCTACGGGAGCGTCACCACCGGCGCGCCGCCGATCCCGGAGACGCATCCTCTTCGCCCCATTGGGCCGTACGCCGTGAGCAAGGCGCGCGCCGAGGCCCTCTGGCGCGCATATCATCGCCGGGGATTGGCCGGCGTCATCGTGCGCTCATTCAATCATATCGGGCCCAGACAATCGCCGGCCTTCGTGTGCGCGGACTTCGCGCGACAGATCGCCGAAGCCGAAGCCGGGCGGCGCGAGCCTCTTGTGCGCGTCGGGAATCTCGACATCTGGCGGGATTTCTTGGACGTCCGCGACGCCGTGCGCGCCTATTGGTTGGCGCTCACCTCGGACGCCGACTTCTCGGTGGTGAATGTCTGCTCCGGACGAGCGCGCTCCATCGGAGAACTTCTCCAGGGCCTGCTGCGGTTGAGTCGGATTTCGTTCTCCATCGTCGTGGATGAGCGAAAGTGGCGCCGCAGCGATGTGCCCGTGCTCGTGGGAGATCCTCGGCGGCTTCAGCAGCTCGGATGGGCGCCGCGCATCCCCTGGGAGCACACGCTCGCCGACGTGCTCGCCGAGTGGCGAGAGCGCTCTCGTGAAGCAGACCGATAGCGCGAGAGCAGGAGCGAGGCCCGCGATGCGCTCGAAGGAGTCAACGGCGGATCACGAGATCGGCATGACGGTGCTCGACCCGGCTCCTCCCGAATTGTGGGATCGCGTGTGCGCGCGCTGTCCTTACGCCACGCCCTTTCACACCCGCTGGTGGGCAGAGGCGATGCTGGCGACGTTCCCGAATCTCCGCATCGCCACGCGCGCTTATCTCTTCGCAGATGGCACGGTGGCCATCCTCCCGCTCATGCAGCATCGCGCCGGCGCGGGCGGCCTCTTTCGCGGCTATGAGTCCATGTTCCCCGGCGTCTACGGGGGGATCCTCGCCGAGGGCGACCTCTCCGAGGCGCAGGTGCGGAGGATTTACGCCAGCCTGTGCGGGCGACGCACGGCATGGGTGCGCCTCTTCGGCAATCCCTATGCGCCCTGGGGGGTCCCCGAAGCGTTTCGCTCGACGCTGTCCTTCACGCAAGCGCTGCGCCTGTCGGGGGAGTTCAAGGATGTCTGGCGTCAGTTCTCCCGAGGAAATCGCAGCAATATCCGAAAAGCCCTGCGCAGTGGACTGCAGGTCACCCTCGCCCAGAGCGAGGACGATTATGCGCAGTACTACGCGGCGTATCAAGATGCGCTGCGCCGCTGGGGCGAGCGCGCGACCAGTCGGTATCCCTTCGCCCTCTTTCGCCTCCTCTGCCACCAGGATTCGCAACGCGTGCGCCTCTGGCTCGTGCGGAAGTCCGAGGTGGTCGTCGGTGGGATCCTCGTCCTCTACCACAATCGCCATGCCGTCTACTGGCACGGGGCGTTCGTCGCCGCGTTCTTCGAGTATCGGCCGAGCAATCTCGTGCATGCCGAAGCGATCCGCGACGCGTGCGAGCGCGGCTACCAGTGGTACGATTTCAACCCGAGCGGTGGCCACGCGGGCGTGGTGCGCTTCAAGCACTCATTCCATCCGCAGGTGCTCTATTTTCACACCGCGGAGATCGCCGGCGCTCCCCTCTATCGGCTCTACGCGCGCGGGCGCGAGCGTCTGCGGATGCTCGTCCGCGCGCCGTCGCGAGAGGCTGCGCGGGGATGATGGGGGGCCGAACCGTATGACCTGGAAAGGACTGCTCCGCTTGTGGCGTCGTCTGCGGGCGGATTTGGAGCGGGCGTATTACGAGGAGCTGGTCCGCGAGGAGCTGCGCGCCCGCGCGCCCGGCCTTCAACTCGGGCGTCAGGTCACGATCATTCGACCGGATCGGTTGATCCTGGGGGAGAACGTCGTCATTCACGATCACTGCGTGCTCTACTGCGCGGGACAGGCGCCGGAGTATCGTCAAGGGGGACGCATCGTCATCGGGAACCATGTTGAGCTGGCATGGGGATGCATCTTGCACGGGGGTGGGGCGCAGATCATCCTGCGCGATTTCGCCATCATCGGGGCCGGCGCCGTGCTCATCTCGGAGATGTACAGCTATCGAGACGCGAATCTCCCGGCTCGGTTTCAGACGAAGATCATGGGCGACATCGTCGTGGAGGAGAACGCGACCGTCGGCGCGAATGCCGTCGTTCTCCCCGGCGTCACCATCGGGCGCAGGGCCATCGTGGGCGCCGGAGCGGTCGTCACGCGCGACGTGCCGCCGTTCTCGGTCGCCGTCGGGGTTCCGGCACGCGTCATCAAGCGGGTGGACGAGCCGTCGGTACGCGATCGCTCCGGCTCCGCATAAAGGGCGAGCGGACGAGCATGAGGCGCGACCGTGGGACCGAGGCCATGATGTTTTCGGAAGCGCCCACTCTTCTGGCGCGCGCGGCGCGGGGCGCGCTCTGGTCCTGGGGCGGACAAACGCTCAAGCACGTGGCGCAACTGGGGCTTGTGGCGATTCTGGCGCGATGGCTCGCCCCCGCGGATTTCGGGCGCGTAGCAATGATCGGCGTCGTGACGGGGTTCTTGAGCCTCTTCAGCGAATGGGGGATCGGTCCCGCGCTGATTCAAAGGCGCGAGCTGAAGCGGGCGCATCTGGCGGCGGCCTTTTGGGGGAGCCTGACGGCCGGTCTGGCGCTCGGATTCCTGCTTGCGCTGGGCGCACCGCTTGTGGCCGCGATGTACACCGACACTGCCCTTCGGCCTCTGACGGTAGCCCTCGCCCTCAACTTCCCCGTGGTCGCGCTGGCCACGGTGCCGATCAACCTCTTGCAGCGAGAGCTTCATCTGGAGCGACTCGCGCTGGTGGAGCTTCTCTCGCTCGCCGTCGGCGGCGCGGTCGCCGTGGGCCTGGCGCTTCATGGTGGAGGAGCATGGAGTCTGGTCGCTCAAACGCTCGCCACTTCGGGCGCGACGGCCGTCGCGGCGTGGGCGCTGGCGCCCGTTCGCCTTCAGGACGCCTGGGAAGCCCCCGCGCCCGCCGTTCGCGAAGCCTTTCGAGACCTGCTCCGATTCGGACGACCGCTCGTGGGGATCAACGTCTTGACCTACCTCACCCGCAATGCGGACAACGCGCTCATCGGGCGGTTCCTGGGCGCGCCGGCGCTCGGGTACTATGCGCTCGCGTATCGGTTGCTGCTCTTCCCATTACAAAATATCTCGTGGGCGCTTGGGCGCGTGCTCCTTCCGGCTCTGGCGCGCCTCTCGGATCCGGAACGCCAGCGCTCGACATATCGGCGCGTGGTCGAAGGGATCGCCCTGCTGGCCTTCCCGATGATGATCGGCATGGCCATTGTCGCGCCCGAACTGATTCGCCTTCTGTACGGACCGCAGTGGGAGCGCGCCGTCTTCCCCGCGCGCATCTTCTGCGTCCTCGGCGCCCTGCAAGCGATCGGGACGACGATCGGACCGCTCTGCCTCTCGCAGGGGCGACCGGATGTTCTGCTCCGATGGAACCTCATGTTCACGCCCGCCGTCGTGGGAGGCATCGCTCTCGGGGTGCGCTGGGGACTGGAAGGGGTCGCGCTCGCCTACGCGAGCGTGAGCGGCGCGGCCTGGTACTTCTCACACGCGCTCGCTAATCGCGTCATCGCGCTGCCCATGCGCACCTTCTTGCGCGCGCTCGCTCCGGCCGCGGTGAGCACGCTCGTCATGGCCGTCGGCGTGATCCTGGCGCGCGTTCATCTCTTTCCCCCTCGGACCTGGCCCCCCGCTCTCGTTCTTCTTGGACACGTCGCCATCGGCGTGAGCCTCTATGCCCTCACGCTGCGCGTTCTTCAGCCGAGCGCGCTTCGCGACCTGCGCGAGCTGGTGCGCGCGCTCAGAGGGGGGCATTCAGCTTCGCTCGGATGAGGATCGCTCAGGTGAGGATCGCGCTTCGCCCCGGAGGGACTAACCGAAGCGCCGGCGGTGCGCCTCGCGCCCTTGCCCATCCCCGGCGCGAGGCGATATGATGTCGGCTCCGCACGCGGGTGAGATGATTGAGATGATCCAGAGGCGCTGAACTATGGAGGTCGCCACGGCAGCGAAATCCGCGCCCGGGGCTCCCGCCCTTCGCTTCGATCGCAACGAATGGGCGGGCGCCTTTGGGGACCTCGGCACGGATTTCCCCTTGGTCGTCGGCGTCACGCTGGCGGCCGGACTCGATAGCACGAGCGCGCTCACGATGTTCGGCCTCATGCAGATTCTGACCGGGCTCTGGTATCGCCTCCCCATGCCGGTGCAGCCGCTCAAGGCGATGGCTGCGCTGGTGATCACCCAGAAGATCAGCGGCTCCGTCCTCTACGGCGCCGGATTGGCCATCGGCGCCCTGATGCTGCTGCTCTCCATATCGGGCGTGGTGGATTGGCTGGCGCGAATCGTCCCCAAGAGCGTCGTGCGCGGGATTCAATTCGGGCTCGGCTTGCAATTGGCGATCCTCGCGCTGCGAGAATATGTGCAGGCCGATGGCCCACGGGGACTCACGCTCGCCGTCGTGGGATTTCTCCTGACCGTCGTCCTCCTGGGGAACCGGAAGTATCCGGCCGCCCTCTTTCTTGTGCTGATCGGCCTCGCGTACAGTCTCACCTTCGAAGTCCCCACTTCGGCTCTGGTCGAGGGCTTGGGCGTGGGGTGGCCGAAATTCCACGTCCCCGGATGGTCGGATATCCTCGCGGGCTTCCTGATTCTGGCGCTGCCGCAAATCCCCCTCTCGCTCGGGAACTCGATCCTGGCCACACGGCAGGTTCTCGACGATCTCTTCCCCGAGCGTCGGATCACGGTGCGGCAGATCGGCATGACCTATGCGCTCATGAACCTGGTGAATCCCTTTTTCGGGGGCATCCCGACGTGCCACGGTTCCGGGGGAGTCGCGGGGCACTACACCTTCGGCGCGCGCACGGGCGGCTCGGTGATCATCGAAGGAGCCCTCTACATGCTCCTGGGCCTCTTCTTCGGGCGGGGATTCGATATGATCGTGAAGGTCTTCCCGCTGCCCATTCTGGGCGTCATCTTGTTCTTCGAGGGCTTGGCGCTCATGCGCCTGGTCCGCGATAGCGCGGCATCGGCGAGCGATCTGACGATCATCTTGCTTGTCGGGCTCTTCGCCGTCGGGCTCCCCTACGGATTCCTCATCGGGATGCTCGCGGGCGTCGCCCTGGCGTCTTTGATGAAGCGGGGGATCCTCACCCTCGGGATTCGCGAGCCAGAGAGCGCATCGGTCCCACGCCGATCATGACCAGGGGCGCGATATTCACATGGGTGCGCCGGAGCTGCGCGGAAGCGCGTCCGCGTGTCGCGGAAGTGAAACCGGAATATCTGCCGCTGACGGAGACCTTCATCCACGAGTATCTGCGCGCGCTGCGGCGCGTTCGCCCGATCGTGGTGGCCGAGCAGGTGAACCATCTCGACCTCTTTCCCGTCGAGGACCTCATCTGTGTGCGGACGCGCGATCTCTCCCTCTGGGAACGAGTGAGGGGACGATTGCTCGGCGAGCTGCGGGGGATGAGGAGCGGGCTCGCCTATCGGTACTATGTCGCCCTGCGCGGCGTGCGCCCGCATCTGGTGCACGCGCACTTCGGCCCGACGGGGGTGCTGGTCCTGGCGGCCGCGCGTCGTCTCGAGGTTCCGCTTCTCACGTCCTTCTACGGCTACGACGTCTCAGCGCTCGGCCGCGATCCCCTCTGGCGCGCGCGCTATCGCACGCTCTTCGCCCGCGGCGACCTATTTCTGGTCGAAGGCCCTTACATGCGCGAGCGGCTCCTGCGGCTCGGATGTCCGCCGGAGAAGGTGCGCATCCAGCGTATCGCGATTGATCCTGAGGCCTTCCCCTTCCGCCCGCGCGCTTGGCGCCAGGGGCCGGTGCGCCTGCTGCAGGTCGGGCGTCTGGTGGAGAAGAAGGGGCACGAATATACGCTGCGCGCGTTCGCGCGGGTGCGCGCGCGGGTGCGCGCGAGCGAGGTGTACATCATCGGCGATGGGCCGCTCGGTCCGCGATTGCGGCGATTGGCCGAAGAGCTGGGCATCGCCGAAGCCGTGCGGTGGATGGGCGCCCTTCCCCGCACGGCGTATCGCGAGGTGGCCGAACGCTGTCACCTGCTCGTGCAACCGAGCGTCGTCGCCGCCGATGGCGACGATGAGGGAGGGGCTCCCACCGTCCTTCTGGAGATGCAAGCCTCGGGCATGCCGATCGTGGCGACGCGCCATGCCGACATCCCCGCGATCGTGCGCGAGGGGGAGAGCGCTCGACTCGTCCCCGAACGCGACGTCGCGGCCCTGGCCGATGCGCTTCTTGAGCTGATCGAGAATCCTCACCACTGGCGGGCGATGGCCGAAGCCGGTCGCGCCTTCGTCCTCGAGCACCATGACATCCGGCGCGAAGCGCCGCGACTGGAAGCCCTCTATGAATCGTTGATCGAAGCGTCTTGGGGAGCCGCCCCTCGGGCGAGCGCATCGTGATCGGCTATGCCGCGTCGAGTCCTCTTCATCGCCCTGGCCTTTCCCCCGCACAACAGCAGCGGCACGTTTCGCCCCACGAAGTTCGCGAAGTATCTCGGGGCGTTCGGATGGGAACCCATTGTCGTCACGCTCGATTGGGCGCGCGTGCTCGCCCCACACGAACAGGACGAGACGTTGCTGGAGGATCTGCCGCCCGGACTTCCCATTTATCGGCTCGCACCGTTCAATCCGGTGCACGCGTGCGGCCGGCGCCTGCGGCGATTGTTCTCCGCCCCGCGGCCCGCGATCGAGCGAGAGCCCGTCACCTATTCCGAGCCGATGAGCGAGGAAGCTTCGCGCTCGTGGGGGTATCGCGCGCTGCGCGCCCTCTATCACTTCAGCCTGGCGCCCGTGGGCGACGAGCATTTCTACTGGATCTGGCGCGCGCTCCCCACGTGCGTGCGAATCGCCCGCCGACACCAGGTGGAGGCGATCTTCGTCTCCGTGAGTCCGTGGACCTCGGCGCTGCTCGGCGTCCTGCTGAAGCGATGGCTCGATCGCCCGCTCCTTGTCGACTTTCGCGACTACTGGACCTTATGGCCGATCAAAGGGCGACGGCCCATCCGCGATCGCCTCGATGCGTGGGCCGAACGATGGATTCTTCGGTCGGCCGACCGGCTCATCTGCGTGCACGAGGCCATGGTGGAAGATTTCGCCCGCCTCGCTCCCGAAGCGGCCGCGCGCTGCGTGGTCATTCCCAACGGATACGATGCGGACGACTTCCGCGCGCTGGCGCGCGGATCCGGCGCCCGGCCTTCGCCGACGACGCTCGTGCACACGGGTATGGTCTGGGGGGACGCCGCCGTCGCTCTTCTGGAGGCGATCGCGTGGCTCAAAGAGCAGTCGCGCGCGCCATCGCCGTGGAGCGTGCGATTCGTCGGCGGGCTCCCGCCCTCCAACCTCCGCTTCATTCGCGAGCGGGCGCTGCAGGATGTCGTGAAGGTCGAGCCGCGCACGACGCATCGCGAAGCCCTGGCGGCGATGGTCGCGGCCGATGTCCTGCTTCTGCTGCTGACGAGCCATGAGGGGGGGAAGAGATGGTATCCGGGGAAGCTCTTCGAGTATATGGCCGCCGGGCGTCCGGTCCTCGCCGTGGCACCTCCGGGCCTGGCCACGACCTTGATCGAAGAGGCGGGAATCGGCGTGAGCGTGGATCACGGGGAGCGGGAGCGATTGCGCGCGCTGCTGCGAGGGGCTGCCCTTGACCCCGACGGCTTCGCGCGCCAGTTTTATCATCCGCAGGCGGCGGTCATTCGCCAATACGAGCGTCGCGCATTGACGCGCCGCCTGGCCGAGACATTGGAGGATGTCGTTGAACGCCATCGCGCGCGGTCACGCTGACAGCCCGACGCCGGAGGGACGCGACGCGAGGATTCGCGTCGTCCATGTCTCGCCCGCGTATTTCGGCGAGGATGCGGTCATCGGCGGAGCAGAGCGCTATGCGACGGAGTTGGCGCGGGCGATGGCCCGGCTGGTCCCCACGCGTCTGGTGAGCTTCGCGCACGGCAGCGATGCGACCTCGCTCGCGGAGGCGGCGACGCCTCTGGAGATGCGCCTCTTTCGCCCGTTCTGGTATCCGCGCGGTCAGCGGACCAATCCCGTCAGCTTTCGCTTTCTCACCGCACTGGCCGATGTCGATGTGATCCACTGTCATCAGTTTCACGTCGTCGCGACGACGCTCTCGATCGCGTATGCGAGAGCGACGGGCAAGCGCGTCTTCGTCACGGATCTGGGCGGAGGCGGATGGGACCTCTCGTATCACTTCGACACGGGGCGCTGGGTGGATGGGTTCCTTCACCTCTCGCGCTTCTCCGCGCAGCGATTCGCGAGATACGAGGGGAAGAATCACGTGGTCTTCGCCGGCGTGGATGTGGAGCGCTTCCGCCCCTCGCCAGATCGCACGTATGAGACGGTGCTCTACGTCGGGCGGCTGCTCCCGCACAAGGGGATCAATTATCTCATCGAGGCAGTGGAGGCCACCCTCGAGCTGCGCATCATCGGCCGATTGTGGGAACCGCACATGGAGGCGGCGCGCCACCGAGACTTCCTGAACCGTTTGCACGAGTTGGCGCGCGGCAAGCGCGTGCGCTTCATCCGTGACGCCGATGATGAGCAGCTCGTGCGAGAATACAATCGAGCGCTCGTCCTGGTCCTCCCCTCCGTCTCCACGGATCTGTTCGGCGCGCATCATCCGGCTCCCGAGCTCTTCGGCTTGACGCTCCTGGAAGCGATGGCGTGCGCGACGCCGGTGATCGCGACCACGGTGGGCGCGCTGCCGGAGGTCGTCGAGGACGGGGTGACGGGATTTCTCGTCCCGCCGAATGATCCGCGCGCGCTGGCGGATCGCCTCCGCTGGTTGCGCGCGCATCCGGAAGAGGCGCGGCGCATGGGCGAACGGGGACGCGCGCGCGTCCTGGAACGATTCACGTGGGAGGCCGTCGCCCGCCGCTGCCTGCAGGTGTACCGAGGAGTCCTCGGATCGGACAGAGCGCGGCGTGAAGAGAAGCCCGACCCCTGAAGACCGGGCGCGCGAGGCACAATGAGAATCCTGCACGTCACTCAACACGGCTCGATGATCGGCGGCGTGGAGTCCTACGCCGCCGACCTCCACCGGCTCTTGCAGCGAGACGGGCACACCGTCATCCTCCTTCATGGGATCGCGGTCGGAGAGTCGCGCCGAGCGATCGCGCCCGAGAGGTTGCATGTCCCCGCCCTGCGACCGGAGGTCGGGAATTGGGCTCAGCGGGAGAGGGCGCTGCGTCAGGCGGTGGAGCATGTCGCGCCCGACGTCATCCTCACGCACGACGTGGAGGAAGCCGATGTGCTGCGCCTCTTCTCTCGCCTCCGCCCCACGATCCCGTTCGTCCACGTGCACAGTCGCTACATCTGCCCGGGACGCGGGAAGTTCTACGCGCGTCAGAAGCAGGCGTGCCCCCGACCGTTCGGCGCCTATTGCGCCATCGCGCCGTATGGGCATGCCTGCGGAACGCGACGACCGTGGCGCCTCCTCGCCAATATGCGCGTGACGAAACGATGGATCGAAGCGGCGCAAGAGATGCCGCGCCTCTTGGTGGCGAGCGAATACATGAAGCGTGAGCTGATGGCCGTCGGCCTCCCCGAAGAGCGGATTGTCGTGAACCCTCCTTTTGTGGACGTCCCGTGCGAGGCGGAGGCGTCCCCTGAAGGGCACCGACGGACGATTTCGGAGACGTTGCCCCTTGTCCTCTTCTGCGGGCGGTTTTATGACTACAAAGGCGCAGACCTGCTGCTTCGCGCGCTCGAATTCGTCACGTCGCCGGTTCGCGCCGTCCTCATCGGAGAGGGGCCGGAACAGCCGAAGTTGAAGCGATTGGCCGCGCGCGTCCCACCGCGGCACCTCGTCTCCTTCACCGGATGGCTCAGTCGCGCTACGGTCTTCGGCTTCTATCGTCGGGCGCGCGCCGTCGTCATCCCTTCGGTATGGCCGGAGCCGTTCGGGCGCGTGGGGCCAGAAGCGATGCGACAAGGCGCGCCGATCGTCGCCTTTCGCGTCGGCGCGATCCCGGAATGGGTGCGCGATGGGGAGACGGGACTCCTGGTCGAACCCGCGAACATACGCGCGCTCGCCGCGGCCATCGAGCGTCTGGTGACCGATGAAGCGCTGGCGGCCGCGCTCTCCGCTCGCGCGGCGCAGGTCGCCGCCGAACAGTTCGATGCGCAACGCCATTTGGAGCGCCTGATGCGCACGTTCGCGGCGGTCCAGCGCGCAGTCGGATGATCCTCGTCGCGCGACAATGAGCGCCGTCCGCCTCCTGTCTGTCTGAGAGGAACGATGCGGCTTGTTCTGCTCTCCCCGGACTATCCGCCGCGACGAAGCGGCCTGGCGGATCACACGCAGCGTTTGGCCGAATCGCTCTATCGGTTCGGCCACTGCGAGGTCCTCGTGCTCACGACGCGCCATCCGGTCCTCGGCGCGGGAGAGCCTGAGGCGAGCGCCCGGACGTCCGCGATGACCGAAAGCGTCCGCGTGCGCCGCGTCATCGAGCAGTGGGGATGGCGAGGCATCGCCGTCCTCGCGCGAGAGATCGCGCGCGCCTCTCCCGATTGGGTGCTCGTGCAATATGTGCCCCACGCCTATGGTCGAGGGGGGGTGAATGTGGCCTTCCCGCTGGCGCTCATCCGAGAACGACTTGCGGGCCGACGCCTTGTGCTCCTGGTCCACGAGCTGTACGTGGATTTTCCCGATTCGCTCGCCTCCCCCCGAGCCCTCACGTCCGCGACCCTGGCCCTTGTACAGCGCGCGATGTTCGGGCTCGCCGCCCGCGCCGCGCACGGCATCGCCGTTTCCATCGAACCCTGGATGCAGCGACTTCACCGGACCTGGTTCCTGAGGCGATCGCAGGCGCGAGTGTTTCATCTGCCCAGCCCCTCCAACATCGAGCCGGTACCGACCGATCGCGAGCGCGTGCGACAGCAACTCGGGATTCGAGAGGGGGAGATCGTCCTCGCCTTCTTCGGCACACTCCACGTCTCGAAGAAGCGCACCTGGCTCCTGCAGAGCCTGCGCGCGCTTCTGGAGCGCGGACTTGCGGCGCGGCTGCTCCTGATCGGAGCGGAGTCCGAGCACCTGCTCGCGCTCGCCGAGGAGCCGGTGCGGGAGCGGATCCTCGCCGTCGGGTATGTGGATGCAGCGACGGCCTCGCACTATCTGCAGGCGAGCGATCTCTTTCTCCTCCCCACCAGCGATGGCGTCTCGACGCGCCGATCTTCGCTCATGGCGGCGCTCAGTCACGGCCTTCCGGTCGTCGGGACCTGCGGGCATCTGACCGATGAGCCGCTGCGCCGCGCGGACGCGCTCCGACTCGCGCCCGTGGATGACCAGGAGGCCTTCCTCGCGCACGTCATCACTCTGGCCGAAGACGCCGAACAGCGTCGTCAGCTCGCCGAACGCGGGCGCGCGCTCTACCGCGAGCACTACGACTGGCCCAGCATTGTCGGACGCTTGCTCGCCTTCTTGCGCGACGCCGACTGAGGTGCGCGCGCATCAAGAGGGTCGCGCACACCCACGAACAGCGCAAGCAGGCGCAGCGACGAACACGGCGGCCGCTTCACCAGTCGGGCGTATCAGAGTAAGGGCACGGCATGCCGTGCCCCTTCATCGGGAACTCGTGGGCGTGGATCTCTGCAGCCGCCGCCCGCGACATCCGGGACCTCCTCCGCCGGGGCATCGTGCGCCTGACCAGGCCCAAAGGACGCATCTACGAGGTCATTCCCGAACCATCCCGGCAGCCGGTGGAAAGGCCTCCCGAGCTGGTTGCCTTAGAACCGATTCCGCAACAGAAAGGGTTTTATCAAGAACGAGGACGTACGCCGCGAACTCCATCTTTCGCGTATTCAGGCGCTCCACCTTTTGCAGCGCCTGGTTACCCTTGGTTTGCTGAGGCAAAAGGGCAGAGGGCGCGGAGCTTGCTATCTTCGAGCCGAGGAAATGCATCAGTCTCAGCTCGAAATGAATCGGTCTCGTACAAAGAGCGATGCATTTCTCGGCGTCTTCCCGGCCAACACGCCGCCGGGGCTTTGAGCCGATCCGGCAGGAGCAGATGATCCTGCAATACGTGCGCGCCCACGGGCGCATCACCCGCCGGGAGGCGGCGGAACTGTGCCAGATCTCCTCTCCGCAAGCGCGTGACCTGCTGGCAAGACTTGTGAGAAAGAGGCTGCTTGTGCGGCAGGGTCAGCGACGAGGTATCTTTTATGTGCTGCCGTCCACAATTGTGGACGCATCCAAAACGAAAATGGATGAGTCCACAAAATCGGCACGGAATCCAAACGCCACCGAGAACGCATAAAAACGCATACTCTGCGTTTGGAGTCGCATAGGCTGCGAAAAAACGCAGAATCATCGTGGTGGTAAGAAGGGAGGGCATGCGCAAGGCCAGTAACCGTTTCCTCATCGAATCCACCCTCCCCCTGCGGGCGCTTTCTGCCGAGGCCCGCCGGGAGAAGGCCATCCGCCACGGTCATATCTCCACCCTCCACGTATGGTGGGCGCGGCGGCCGCTGGTGGTGGCGCGCGCTGCCGTGCTGGGGGCGCTCCTCACCGAAGAGGCGGGAGTGGACGAAAAGTTCATGGCCGACCTGTGCCGATGGGAGGTGCACGACGGCGATCCTGGCAGCCGATATGTGCTCGAGCAGGCTCGCGCCCTCATCCGCAAACGCTTCGGCGAGGGAGCGCCCGAGTGGTTCCGCAATCAGCCGGGGGGCATGCGGCAAGCGCTTTATGAGCGCGCGCAGTGTGCTATAATCTCGCCACACATTCGGCGCGGAGGGATCGGGATGCCACGATGCCGCCATCGGCACGTTGAGAAACGCGAGGGCGTTGGAGACTTCCGCCGCGGCAATGTTCGGCCGGTGAACAACCCGCCCGCAGGTCCGTCTCCCACCTCCAAAATGCGCGAACGAAGAGTAGTGGCAACCCGCCGGGTCGCCACTACTCTCTACGTCCATGACCCGCACCTGGACTCACGACTTCGATGGATGGGCAAGGTTGAACATACTTCGTTCGAGGGGGTTGTGGTTTCCCCTCACATCCACGAGCGCATCTCCACGCGGGCGATCCCGGACGCCGTGCGCTGCCTGCAAGCCATCCGGCCGGGCCCAACCTGCGGCGCCTGGTCAAGCGCATCCTGCGCAAATACGGCTACCCGCCCGATAAGCAGGAAAAAGCCACCGAGACCGTGCTCGAGCAAGCCGAGCTCCTCTCTTCAGAATTGGCAGCTGCCTAACATGTGGCGTCTTGATATAGGCTACAAGTGGGGGCTAAGGAAGTATTTTGGGCAGCACATCACACCAACAGGAGCCCAAGTAATAGCAACCCTACAAGACGATGGTGCGAAGCGATTCCCATGCGAGCGTTGAAAGCCCCAGAATTCGACGATCTGCGATGATGCCACAAGCGGCGCGCAATGAGCTACGCTCCTTCTGGAGTCTCCCGACCGCGGAGGTGCTGGCTGCGTTGCAGTCATCGCCCAACGGTCTGGCAGCGTCCGCTGCTGCTGAACGCCTTGCCCACATCGGGCCCAACGTGCTCGGCGAGCGCAAACGCTCCACTACAGGGACCTTGCTGCTGCGGCAGATCACGAGCCCTCTGGTGCTGCTCCTAATCGGCGCAGCGGTGCTGTCGTTTGCTTTGGGAGATTCCACCGATGGCATCATCATCTTGAGCATCGTAGGCATCAGTGCGCTGCTTGGCTTCTGGCAGGAGCGGGGCGCTGCCACGGCGGTGGAAAAGCTGCTGGCGACGGTGGCGGTGAAAGCCTCCGTGCTGCGCGATGGACGCCCAACTGAGGTTCTGCTGGAAGACGTGGTGCCCGGCGATGTCGTGCTGCTTTCGGCAGGGTCCAAGATTCCGGCGGACTGCCTGCTGCTCGAAGCGCAGGACCTATTCGTGGATGAGTCCGCACTCACCGGTGAGAGCTTCCCGGTGGCGAAGTATCCCGGCATTGTGCCTGCGGATGCGCCGCTTGCCCGGCGCCACAACGCGCTCTTCCTGGGGACCCACGTGGTCAGCGGCAGCGGACGCGCTGTGGTCGTCCGCACCGGCAGCGCAACCGAATTCGGAGCGATCGCCGCACGCTTGCGCCTTCGCCCACCGGAAACGGAGTTCGAGCGCGGTGTGCGCCGCTTCGGCTACCTGCTCATGGAAATCACGCTGGTGCTGGTGGTGCTCATCTTCGCGTTCAACGTCTATTTGCATCGCCCCGTCCTCGACTCGTTTCTCTTTGCCTTGGCGCTGGCGGTGGGACTTACCCCGCAATTACTTCCCGCCATCATCAGCGTGAATTTGGCAACGGGCGCGCGACGGATGGCCAAAGAGAAAGTCATCGTCAAGCGGCTTGAGGCAATCGAAAATTTCGGGAGTATGGACGTCCTGTGTTCCGACAAGACGGGCACGCTGACGGAGGGTCGGGTGCACGTCCACGCTGCCCTGGACGTGAAGGGAAAGGAGAGTGAACGAGTGCTCTTCCATGCCTTCCTCAACGCCTCATTTGAAACAGGATTTCGCAATCCGATTGACGAGGCGATCCGCACCCATCGGCAGTGGTCGCTCGACGGTTGGCGCAAGCTCGATGAAGTGCCGTACGATTTCGTTCGCAAGCGTTTGAGCGTGCTGGTCGAACGCGACGGGCGAACCTTCCTCATCACCAAGGGAGCGCTGAAGTCGGTCTTAAACATTTGCACCACGGCGGAGGATGCGGATGGCAAAACAGTACCGATCAGCGACGTGCAAGCGCAGATCGAACAGCTCTACACGACGCTCAGTAGCCAGGGCTACCGGACGCTCGGCGTGGCAATGCGGGAGTTGAACCCGCCCGGGCGGACTGACCGGGACTCCGAGCGGGAGATGACGTTTCTGGGGATTCTCGCTCTCGCCGATCCACCCAAGCCAGGAGTAGTGGCCGCAGTGGAGGCGTTACGCGAATTGGGCGTACAGCTCAAGCTGATTACAGGCGATAATGCGCTGGTGGCTGCGCGCGTTGGGGAGCAGGTGGGGCTTGTCCATCCTCGTGTGCTGACCGGCGCCGAATTGCGTCGGTTGAGTGACGATGCCCTTCCGATCGCCGCGCAGCAAACCGACATCTTCGCCGAAGTGGAACCCAATCAGAAAGAGCGAATCATCCGCGCCCTACGCAAAGCCGGGCACGTGGTTGGCTACATGGGTGATGGGGTCAACGATGCCCCGGCGCTGCACGCGGCGGACGTCTCCATCTCGGTGCAGGAAGCAGTGGACGTGGCGAAGGAGGCGGCTGATATCGTCCTTCTGGAGCGAGACCTCGCGGTGTTGGAGGCGGGCGTGCGCGAGGGACGTCGTACGTTCGCCAACACGCTCAAGTACGTGTTCATGGCGACCAGCGCCAACTTCGGCAACATGTTCAGCATGGCTGGCGCGTCGCTCTTGCTGCCTTTCCTGCCGCTACTCCCCAAGCAGATCTTGCTGACCAATCTTTTGACAGATTTTCCGGAGCTGGCGATCTCCTCCGACCGTGTGGATGCCGAATGGATCGAGCGACCGCGCCGCTGGAATATTGGCTTTATCCGCCGGTTCATGCTCACCTTTGGTCCCTTGAGCTCCGTGTTCGACTACGTGACCTTTGGAGTGCTGTTTTGGCTGTTACATGCGGGACCGGCGGAGTTTCGGACGGGGTGGTTTGTCGAGTCGGTCGTCTCGGCGACGCTCATCGTGCTCGTGCTGCGCACGCGCGGGAGTTTCCTTCGCAGTCGTCCGGGGCAAGCGCTGCTCGGCGCGACGCTCGCTGTGGTAGGGGTAACGCTGGCGATTCCCTACACACCGCTCGGCGCAGCCTTCGGCTTTGTTCCCTTGCCGCCGCTCTTTTTAGGACTAATGGGGCTCATCGTCCTGGGGTACGTTGTGAGTGCGGAGCTTGCCAAACGGTGGTTTTACAGGCACGCAAGCCGGTAAGGCGGTTTTGCATGGGAGCAAAATCGTATCTCTGCCTTACGCCAAAACTTGGACTGCAGCCAAGACGAGGTCGCTCTCCACACACGAACAAAACTACTCGGCATGGAGCAGTGGGTTGTACTTCCACGTGGTGTCGAAGGGCGCCTGTTTTAGCGCACCACTTGGAGCATCCGCCGCTCGAGCCGGTTCCTGCTACGAACTTCGACGATGTAGGTGCCGCTCGAAAGTTGCTGCAGGTCTAACCAACCGACCGTTCCGCTGACCAATATGGGAATTGGTTGCGCCCGACCGTAGAGGTCGTAGACCCTCACCGCCTCGATCGGGTAGTCATCTCCAGTATGAACCGTTGCGGCGTCCTGGGCTGGGTTGGGTGCAAGTGTAAGAGAGAGGCTTTCCTGCGTTGAGGGCACGCTGATCGGAATTGCAGTGCATTCAACAAATGGTGTCGGGACGGGATCGAGATTGCACCAGCATGTTACTCTCATCCCGTACGGTGAGCCTGGGGCATAGGATTGGGCGTCCATCAGCCAAATGGCAGTTCCCGCCGGCTGATTTATCCTTGATGCCATGTCTGGTTTTGCTTGACCCCCGATAAGGGATACACGCTCGGGGGGATCATTTCGGAGGAAATTATACGCCGAATGCTGGAATGCGGGCCGAGTCCACGAGCTTGACGCCGACGACCGCACGACCTACAATTCCCCCTTCGCGCGGCGAGGAGAAGACGTCTATGGCAGAGACGCTCTTGGACAAGGTCTGGCGACTCCACACGGTGCGGGAATTGCCGTCTGGTCAGACGCAGTTGTTCATCGGCTTGCACCTTATTCATGAAGTGACGAGCCCGCAGGCATTCCTGATGCTGCGGGAATTGGGACTGAAGGTACGTTTCCCCCACCGCACGTTCGCGACCATTGATCATATCGTCCCCACGGACTCGCGGACGCGGCCCTTCGCCGATGCGCTGGCCGAGCAGATGACCATCGCCCTGGTGGAGAATTGTCGGGATTTCGGCATCACCCTGTTCGATCTGGGAAGTGGGCGGCAGGGGATCGTGCACGTCATCGGGCCCGAATTGGGTCTGACGCAGCCGGGGATGACGATCGCCTGCGGCGACAGCCACACTTCGACGCACGGGGCCTTCGGCGCGCTCGCCTTCGGCATCGGCACGAGCCAGGTGCGGGATGTTCTGGCGACGCAATGTCTGGCCATGAGCAAGCCGAAGCTGCGGCGTATTGTCGTCGAGGGGACGCTGCCGCGCGGCGTCTATGCCAAGGACGTGATCCTGGCCATCATCCGACGGCTCGGCGTCAACGGTGGCGTGGGCTACGCGTATGAGTACGCGGGCTCGGCCATTGAGGCCATGACGATGGAAGAGCGCATGACCCTCTGCAATATGACCATCGAGGGCGGAGCGCGCATCGGTTACGTCAATCCGGATCGCACGACGTTCGACTACTTGCGCGGGCGCCCGTTCGCGCCGCAGGGCGAGGCGTTCGAGCGCGCCGTTCAGTGGTGGCAGCAGATCGCCTCCGAACCCGGCGCTCACTACGATGACGAGGTCCACTTCGAGGCGTCGGCGCTCGAGCCGATGGTGACCTGGGGGATCAATCCCGGACAGTCCGTGAGCGTGACCGAGCCGATCCCGCATCCCGAGGACGTGCCCGAGGCGGAACGCGCGGCCTATTGGGAGGCGCTCCAGTTCATGTCCTTCAAACCCGGACAGCTCATGCTCGGGACGCCGATTGACGTCGCCTTCATCGGCTCCTGCACGAACGCGCGGCTGTCGGATTTACGCGCAGCCGCCGAGGTCGTGCGCGGGCGAAAGGTCGCGCGCCATGTGCGCGCGCTGGTCGTGCCGGGCTCGGAAACCGTCGCCCGCGCTGCTGAAGCCGAGGGTTTGCACGAGATCTTCCAAGAGGCGGGATTCCAATGGCGTCAGCCGGGCTGCTCCATGTGCTTGGGCATGAACCCGGATCGGCTGCAGGGGCGCGAGATCTGCGCCTCCTCGAGCAACCGAAATTTCAAAGGGCGTCAGGGGAGCCCGACTGGGCGAACCCTGCTCATGAGTCCGGCTATGGTCGCCGCCGCGGCCATCGCGGGCGAAGTCGTGGACGTGCGGGAGATGTTGCGATGACATCGGCCATCATTCGCGAGATCGTCGGTCGCGGGATTCCGTTGCCGGGCGATGACATTGATACGGACCGAATCATCCCGGGGCGGTTCCTTCGCAGCGTGACCTTCGAGGGGCTGGAGGCCCACGTCTTCGAGGACGACCGGCAGCAGAATCCGGATCATCCGTTCAATCAGCAGCGCTATCGCGGCGCCGTTCTGCTCATCGTCGGTCGCAACTTCGGCTGCGGCTCCTCGCGCGAGCATGCGCCGCAAGCGCTCCGGCGGTGGGGCATTCGCGGCCTCATCGGCGAATCGTTCGCCGAGATCTTCTTCGCCAACTGCACGGCCATCGGCGTCCCCTGTGTGACCGTCTCGGCCGAGGACGTGCGCTGGCTGCAGGAGGTCATCGCCGCGCATCCCGAGATGGAACTTCGCCTGAACCTGGAGACCATGACCGTGGACGCCGGCGATCGTCGGCTCGCGGCGCACATGCCCGAAGGCGCACGCCGACAATTCCTGGAAGGAACGTGGAACTCGACGTTTGTCCTCCTGCAAGCCGGAGAGGCGATCGAGCGCACGGCCGCGCAGCTCCCCTATGTGACCGGATTCCGATGACCTCGACGTCTTCTCCCGCTCCCCCGGCTTGAAACGCGCGGGGCGAGCAGTGCGACGTGCTGTGAACCCCACCGGCGATTCGAGTTGACGTCCTGGACAAATCGGAAACCACCGGGTTATCATTTCGCCCTTTGGCGATGGGCGTGACGGGCACGGTTCTATCCGGTGAGGAGCGCGAGCTTCAGCAGATGTGGCGTCGGCTGGAGCGCACGACGGGGCTCGTGTTCGCGATGATGCTGCTGGGGGCTGCCTGGACGGGAGAGCCGAAGATCATCGCCGGCGTCGCTCTGGGGGGGATCTTAGGCTGGGCGAACTACCGATGGCTCTCCACGAGCACGCGAGCGCTTCTGACCTCGATCGGCGCACCCGGGAAGGCCTCAGGACGGGCCATCCTGCTGTTCGCCGTTCGGGCGCTCGTCATCTGGGGGGCGGTCGGACTCGCCTTCTGGAGCCGAGCGGTGGACATCCTCGCTCTGGTCGCCGGATTCTGCGCGTTCGTCGCCGCCGTCATGGTGGAGGTCGGACGCCGCATCGGCCTCATCATCCTGGGGAGAGAGGAATAAATTAAGATGTCGGCCATCGAACCCGTGCTCTTAGCCGCAGGGGCAGAGGCGGCGCCTCATGTCCCGACCGTCGTCCAGTGGGTGAATCACGTCTTCGGCCCCACCGTCTATCGGTGGCAGCAAGCGCTCATGCCCCACCTCTACGGACTCTTCGGCGCGGAGTGGCACGGCGATCCGCACTTGCCCATCCCCACGCATATGGTCATGTTCTTCATCGCCGTGCTCATCAGCACCGTGGGCCTGCGGCTGCTGCTGGGTCGGCTCTCGCTGGAGAATCCGAGCCCGCGTCAGCAACTGTTCGAACTGCTCTTCAGCGGCTTGCGCAACCTGATGCGGGAGAATATCGGTCCGCACGGAATGAGGTATTTCCCCGTGATCGGGACGTTCGCCATCCTCATCGGGGTGTGCAACCTCATGGGGCTCATTCCGGGACTAGTCGCGCCGACGGCCAATTACAACGTCCCCCTGGCGCTCGCGCTCATGTCGTTCCTCTACTACAACTATGTCGGCCTCCGGGAGAACGGGCTTGTCGAATACCTGCGCCACTTCGCCGGGCCGGTTCTGGCGATCGCGCCGCTCTTCTTCCCGGTCGAGATCGTGAGCAATTCGGCGCGGATCCTCTCGCTCTCGATGCGTCTGTTCTGGAACATCTTCGGCGACGAGACCCTGGCGAGCGTCTTCAGTCAGATCGTCGCCTGGGGGGTACCTGTGCTGCTGATGCCGCTGGGTCTGTTCGTCGCGCTCATGCAGACGTTCATCTTCGTCATGCTCTCGATCATCTACATCGGCGAGGTGACGCACCATGCCGAGGCGAGCACTGTCTCGCGCCTCGAGCTTCAGGAGGAGGGGGCATCCGCGTGAATCGAGGGGAGAGCGAAGGACATCGCGCCGATGCCTTTCGCTCTCCGCTTGAGGCGGGGAGGGGCCGCGGGCTCGTCGCGATGGCCGAGATTCGACGTCGTCTGGAGCTCTCGTCGAAAGAGGGGGGCGAGAGTATACCGGGCGTCGAAGGACTCATATGCCCCGCTCGGCCCTGAGCATCACACGGACGAAGGAGGACGCATGAGGACACCACTGAGCATGCGGATGATCGGCATGACCTCGCTCCTGCTCTTCGCCGCTCCCGCATGGGCGCAACAAGCCGGAGCGGGCATCACGGACACGACGTTTAAGTACATCTCCGCCGCCTTCGGGATGGCGATCGCGGCGGCGGCGGCCGCCTACGCCGACTCGCGCGCGATCGCCGCAGCCTGTGAGGGTGCTGCGCGAAATCCCGGAGCCGGTGGACGGCTCCAAACGCTCATGCTCATCGGCGTCGTGTTCATTGAGACGCTCGTGCTCTTCACGCTGGCCGTCATCTTCTTGAAGGTGGTGTGAAGCACGAGGACGTTTCTCCGGAGGGATCGCGTGGCGACACGATCCCTCCGAAGTCGCCATCTCGAAGGAGGTGCTGGATGAGACTCTCGCCGATCGCACGGATATCCTCGCCGCGAGGGCGGCATCTTCTCTCATGGGGTCTCTGCGCGCTTCTTCTGGCCGTCGCGAGCGCGCCCTCTTCGGCGTTCGGTGAGGACTACGCCCACCCGGAGATGCTGGTCGAGACCGAATGGCTCGCTGAGCATCTGAACGATCCGACCATCCGCATTGTGGATGTGCGTTCGGCGGAGGCTTATGCCGAGGGGCACATCCCGAATGCCGTCCACCTGGATCAGGGGCAGCTTCGGGACGCTGCGGATCGCCTCCTCTACGTTCCTCCGCCGGAGCGATTCGCCGCCCTGATGCGCGAACTCGGCGTCGGCAACGGGACGCGCGTGATCGCGTATGATGAAGTGGGGGGGCAAGCCGCGGCGCGACTCTGGTTCATCCTCGACTACTATGGGCACACGGCCTGCAGCCTCTTGAACGGCGGCTGGCGAAAGTGGACGAAAGAGGGCCGCCCGATGACCCGCGAGAGGCCTCGCGTCGAACGCACCGAGTTTCAGATTCGAACGAATCCGCAGACGATCTGTACGGCGCCGGAGTTGGCGCGCAAGCTGCGGGCGGACGCCGTCGTCATCATTGATGCGCGATCCCCCGAGGAATATCGAGGCGAGCGCGTTCTGGGCCCACGAGGGGGGCATATTCCCGGGGCCGTCAACGTGGAGTGGCGAATGAATCTGACCGAAGGCGATGTGCCGGTCTTCAAATCGGCGGCTGAATTGCGTCGGCTTTACGAATCGTTCGGCATCACCAAGGACAAAGAGATCATCACCTATTGCCAGGGCGGAGGACGCGCCGCGCACACGCTCTTCGTGCTGCGCCTGCTCGGGTATACGAAGAGCCGCAGCTACTACGGCTCCTGGCAGGATTGGAGCACGCGCGAAGACCTCCCCATCGAGCGGCCGAAGAGCTCGCGCTGAAACAGACCGCCTGCCTTCCCGAGGAATTCCGTCTTGCCCCGCCGATGAGGGCAGCTTTATACTTGAGCCGCGCAAGGCGAGGAGGAGCGGGGGCTCGGGGAGGATCGAACCGATGCGACGCATGCCGAGCGTCCCTCGTCGCGCGGTCATCACCGGGATCGGGTGCCTGAGTCCG
The DNA here is from genome assembly GCA_002898775.1 of bacterium HR08. GTDB lineage: Bacteria > Acidobacteriota > Blastocatellia > HR10 > HR10 > HR10. Next base: position 44,037 of record BEHK01000003.1, read on the forward strand.
AATGGCCTAGGACGACACCAATTTTGGAACGCCTTGAGGGAAGGGCGAAGCGGCGTCGGACGCATCACGCGCTTCGACGCCTCGGATTTGCCCGTGCAGATCGCCGCCGAAGTCACCGGGATTGACGTCTATGAAATCATCCCTCCGAAAGAGCGCCAGCATCTGCCGCGCGTCGTTCCGATGGCGCTGTGGGCGGCGCGCGAGGCCCTGGCGGATGCGGGGATTCGCCCCGAGGACCTCACCCGAGACGAACGACGCCGCATGGCCGTGATCATCGGCAGCGGGGGTGGCGGCCTCGAATTCACCGAACGGCAGTACCGATACTACTTCACCGGCGAGACGAAGCGAGCGAGCATCTATACGATCGCCAGCTCCACGATCGGGACGCTCTCGAGCGAGCTCTCAACGGCGTTCGGGTTTCACGGGATGAGCCACGTCATCTCGACCGGATGCGCCAGCGCGATTGATGCCATCGCGTACGCCGCGCAGGCGATTCAACTGGGGCGCGCCGACGTGGTGATCACCGGGGGCGTGGATGCGCCGCTCTCGCACGGCATCCTGACGGCCTTCTGCGCCATGCGCGCGCTCACGGCATCCTGGAATCACGCGCCCGAGCGCGCTTCTCGCCCTTTCAGTCGGGATCGCGACGGCTTCGTCCTCGGTGAAGGCGCGTGGATCTTCGTCCTCGAGGAGCGGGAACGCGCGCGGCAACGCGGCGCGACGATCTATGCCGAGATCCTCGGCTACGGGGCGACCTGTGATGCGCATCACCGCGTGCGCGTGGATGAAAGTGGCGAGGAGCCCGCGCGCGCCATGCGGTTGGCGTTGGAAGAGGCGGGCCTCACGCCGGCCGACGTGGACTACATCAACTTGCACGGGACGTCCACGGTGCTCAACGATCGGATCGAGACGCGCGCCGTGAAGCTCGCCTTCGGCGAACAGGCCCGCCGCATCCCAATGAGCGCGACGAAATCCCTGATCGGCCATCCGCAGGGCGCCTGTGGAGCCGCTGGGGTGGCGGCGGCCCTTTTGGCCGTGCACGAGGGATTCATTCATCCGACGATCAATCTCGACGAGCCGGACCCCGAATGCGATCTCGATTACGTGCCGCATCGCGGTCGAACGGCGCGCGTGCGCGTGGCCTTGGTCAATTGCCTGAGCTTCGGGTCCAAGAACGCGGCGCTCGTCGTGGGCCGGGAGGAGGGGTGAACGTGGCGCGGCTTCCCGATTTCTCCCGACGCGCGACGGTGCGGGAATGGATGGACGATCCGGCCGTTCCGCCGGAAGAGGTCGCCGCGGCGCTTCGCGATCTGGAGCGCATCAACGTCGCCCTGGGCGTGAGATCGGCGCTCGCGCGACATCTCTTCCCGCGGATCGAGCGACTGGCGCGCTCTCCGGTGCGCATCTTGGATGTGGCGACGGGGGCCGCCGATATCCCTCGCGCGATCGCCGCGTGGGCTCGACGGCGCGGGCGGCGGGTGGAGATCGTGGCCCTCGATCGCGGTTGGTCCGTCCTCCGATACGCGCGGCATGCCGTTGGCGACTATCCGGAGATCGCGCTCGTGTGCGCGGACGCGCGACATCTGCCCTTCCCCCGCGATGCCTTCGACTTCGTCATCGCGACCGAGTTCGTGCACCATCTGGCGGACGAGGAGATCGTGCCGCTGTTGCGGCGCCTGGCGGAGCTGGCGCGCGAAGCCTTCGTCATCAATGATCTGCGACGGCATCCCATCGCCTACTACGGATTTCGTGTGCTCTCGCGCTTCTTCTTCCGCAGTCGGCTCGTGCGCCACGACGGCCCGATCTCCATCCTGCGCGGGTTCACCGTGCGCGAATGCGAGCGCTTCCAAGAAGCGCTCGGCCTGCGCGCGGTCTCGCTCCATCGCCACTTCCCGTATCGCTTCATCCTCATCGGCGAGCGATGACCTGGGACGTCCTGATCATCGTCGGGGGACCAGCGGGAGCTATCGCGGCCGCCGATCTGGCGCGATGCGGCTATCGCGTGGGCGTGCTCGAACGCAAGCGTTTTCCACGAGGGAAGTTGTGCGGGGAGTTCCTCGCGCCCAGAGGCGTCGCGCGGCTGCAGCAGCACGGTCTCTTAACGCCACTGCTTCGGGCGGGGGCGCGCCGCATTCGAAACGCCGTCTTCATCTCCCTCGGCGGCCACAGCCACTGCCTGCCCTTGAGCCGCTTCTCCGAGAGCGTGGAGTTCGGCCTGGGGATCAGCCGCGCGACCCTCGATCACCTGCTGCTGGACCACGCGCGAGCGTGCGGCGCCGATGTCCTGGAACGGGTGTGCGTGACCGACGCGATCGCGTCCAGCGGACGCATCGTCGGCGTGCGCGCTCGCCTCTCTCCTTCGGGGACGCGCGTGACGTTCTTCGCCGCCGTCGTCATAGACGCCAGCGGGAGGGCGCGCGTCCTCGGCTCGCCGACGCCACGAGCGCGATCGGAGGGCGATGCGCGGCTCTTCGCGTTTCAAGCGCACGTATCCGGCATCGCCGGCGTCGGTGAGGCCGTCCAGCTGTACTTCTACCCCTCCGGATATGGGGGCCTCGTGCGCATCGAAGGCGATCTCGTCAACCTCTGCGGCCTCACGACGTGGGCGACACTCCGCCGTGCCGGTGGGGATCCGAAGCAGCTTCTCGCGCTGACGATGGGGCAGAACCCGCGCGCTCAGGAAATCCTGCGGAACGCGCGGCTGGAGACTCCGCTCGCCGGCTGCGGGCCGCTGCGCTTCGGGCTGCGCGCCCTGCCGCGCGAGTATCTGGCCGTGGGCGATGCCGCTGCGTCATTGGATCCGTTCCTCGGGCACGGCATCACTCTCGCCCTCGAGAGCGGACTTCTGGCCGCCGCGCTTACGGATGCGGCCTTCCGCGCGGGTGATCCGACGACGCTGGCGCCGCGCTATGCGCGAGCCTTTCGCCGATGCTTCGCTCGGATATGGCGCGCGGCCGGATGGCTCCGCCCGATCGCCTCGCACCATGCCGTGGGCGATCGCGTGCTCGCCCTTCTGCCCGAGCGCGCGCTCGCACACCGTCTGCTGCGCGCCCTTCTTTTCGGAGGCCGGACCGGCTGACGCTACGACACGAGCTCCCGCAGGCGGAGCAGACGCTGAGCGGCGGCGTCCAAGGTCGCCTCGGTCTTGCAGAAGCAGAAGCGAACTTGCTGCCGGCCTTTCTCCGGATGCTCGTAGAAGCTGCTGCCGGGGACGACAGCGACGCCGATCTCACGCACCAAATAGTGGGCGAACTCCACGTCATTGGCGAATCCGAATCGGCTGATGTCGGTCATGATGTAATAGGCCCCGCGCGGCTTATAGACGCCGAAGCCCGCCGCCTCCAGAGCGCGAAGGAGTCGGTCGCGTCGTGCCGCGTACTCGGCAGCAAGCCGCTCGTAGTAAGAGCGGGGGAGACGCAAGGCGACGGCCCCGGCTTCTTGAAGGGGCGCGGCCGCCCCCACGGTGAGGAAGTCATGAACCTTGCGGATCGCCGACGTGATCTCCGGCGGCGCGATGGCGTATCCGATGCGCCAGCCGGTCACGCTGTAGGTCTTCGAGAGCCCGTTGATCGTGATCGTCCGCTCGCGCATTCCGGGGAGCGTGGCGATGGCGAGATGCTCGGCCCCGTCGTAGAGGATGTGCTCGTAGATCTCATCGGTGATGGCGATGACATCCCACTCCTGGCAGAGGGCGGCGATCAGCTCCAGCTCCTCTCGCGTGAAGACCTTGCCCGTCGGATTATTCGGCGTATTGATGACGATCGCTTTGGTCCGCGCCGTGAAGGCCGCGCGCAGCTCATCCGGATCGAAATGCCAATCGGGGGGGTAGAGGGGGACATATCGGGGACGCGCATCGGCGAGGATCGCATCGGGGCCGTAGTTCTCGTAGAATGGCTCGAAGATGATGACCTCATCGCCGGGATTGAGGACAGCGATCATGCTGGCGATCATGGCCTCGGTCGAGCCGCAGGTGACGGTGATCTCCGTCTCCGGATCCACGTCCAGGCCGAGATACCACCGCACCTTCTCGGCGATGGCCTCGCGCAGCGAGCGCGCTCCCCACGTGATGGCGTACTGATTGATGTCTGCGCGAATGGCCTCGATCGCGGCATGTTTGATCGCCTCGGGAGCCGGGAAGTCGGGGAAGCCCTGAGCGAGATTGATCGCGTCATGCTCCATGGCCAGGCGCGTCATCTCGCGGATCACCGACTCGGTGAACCGATCCGTTTTGAACGACGTTCGCTTCTTCGCCTCCATCCGCTGCATGATGGCTCTCTTCCTCCCAGGCGTCAGATCAGGTCCTGGACGCGCGACGCGCCCGCCGAAGGCGCGAGCACTGGCGGCGGGCGCTCGTCCCTTCATCTTCTTCCCCTCCCTCTTCTCCCTCCTCCTCGGCTTTCTCCGCCTCACGAGCCAGCTCGCGCAGGCGTTGGTCCACAAGATGATTCACCGTCCCCTCGGGGAATTGGCCACTGGCGTCGCGCTCTCCCGCGGGCATGCCGGTGAGCAGCTCCAAGGCTTCATCCACCGTCTCGACGGCGTAGATATGGAACCGCCCCTCGCGAACGGCCTCGACGACCTCCCGACGCAGCATGAGGTTCTTCACGTTCTGATGCGGGATGATGACGCCCTGATCGCCGGTCAGTCCCTTCGCCTTGCAGACGTAGAAGAATCCCTCGACCTTCTCGTTCACGCCGCCGATGGGCTGGATCTGCCCCTTCTGATTGATCGAACCCGTGATGGCGAGATTCTGCTTGAGCGGAACACCCGCGAGGCTCGAGAGCAGCGCGATCAGCTCCGCGGCCGAGGCACTGTCCCCTTCGACCGGTTCGTAGGATTGCTCGAAGCCGAGGCTGGCCGCCAGACTGAGCGGCTTATCCTGCGCGTAGCGCGCGCCCAGATACCCGCT
>BEHK01000004.1 GCA_002898775.1 bacterium HR08
GCCCCGGAGGTCGCCGGCAGTATATGTCGCATACGGCTGAGAGCACATGCGATTTCTCCAAGCGTGGCGGCGACCGTTGGTCGATCGCGTGGGAGGCCCCTTTAGAAGACAGTGGAGGGTTGACGTTTTATGCGGCTGGGAATGCGGCCAACGGGGATAGGACCTTCTTGGGGGATAAAATCTTCACCGCTGCGTTCTCGATCCCGGGGGCCCTGCGCTTCGTTCCTGGAGAGGCTTTCGCGGCGCCCTTTGCCTCTCCCGTCACGGCGTTCGCCTGGGGGGATTTCGATGGGGATGGATTTCCGGATCTCTTCATCATCGGAGAGGGACAGTATTTCCTCTTTCGGAACGATCGCGGGAGGCTTGTGGATGTGACCGCAGCATCGGGCATTCCGCGCTTCGGCATGGGTCGCGCCGCCGCCTGGGGAGATTACAATGGCGATGGACGTTTGGATCTCTACGTCGTCAACGATGGGCCAGATATGCTGCTCCGCAATGAGGGGAGGCACGGAGAAGCTGTCGTGTTTCGTGAGGTGGCCGTCTCGGCGGGGATTCTCGAAGCGGCGTCTGGCCGCGCGGCGGCCTGGGGCGATTTCGATGGGGACGGATGGCTGGATCTCTACGTCGTCAATGACGGACAGGATGCCCTGTACCGGAACCAGGGCGATGGGACGTTCGCGGCAGTGGATCCCCGCGCAGCTGGCCTCTCCGAGAACGCGAGAGGCCGCGCGGCCGCTTGGGGGGATTTCGATGGCGATGGACGATTGGACCTCTATGTGGCGAATGAGGGGCCGGATTTCCTCTATCACAATCTCGGTGGCGGGAGGTTTCAAAACATCGCTCCCTCGGCCGGGATTCGCCAGGATGGGATCAGCGTGGCTGTCGCGTGGCTCGATTTCGATCAAGATGGCCGAGCCGATCTCTTCGTGGTTCGCGAGGGGCAAGACCTCTTGTATCGCAATCGTGGCGACGGGACCTTCGAGGTGAGAGATCCCAACGTGGCGGGATACCTCGATGAGGGGACCGCAGGCGTGCTCGCCGTCGCCGATTTCGATGGGGATGGCCGCACGGACATCTTCGTGGCGAAGGCCGGGGGCGTCTTCCTGTTTCGGAATCGAGGCGATGGCACGTTCGGTCGGATCCTCGGGAGGCCTGGGTTCGACGTGATGCCCATGTCTTCACCTCGCGGTGCGGCCTGGATTGATGTTGATCGGGACGGGCGCATGGATCTCTTCATCGCGAACAGCGATGGGGCGCATGCCCTCTATCTGGGGAAGATCGGTGGATGAGCTCGAGCGCAGGCCCACCTCTTGGGGTGAGCGGCGCGGATACGCCGAGCTTTCGGCCGGGGGTTCTTGAAGCCGCGTAGGAGATTTGGTATGGTTTTCCCCCATGATTCCGGTCGAGGACGCGCAAGAGATCATCGTGCACAATGTCGTGGTGAGCGACGCCGAAAGGGTTCCGCTCGCTGAAGCGTTCGGGCGGATCCTGCGCCAGCCGATTCGCGCCGACATGGACCTTCCCCCCTTCGATCGGGCGATGATGGACGGCTATGCTGTGCGCGCGGAGGACACGGTGCGAGCGCCTGTGCGATTGCGCGTCGTGGGGGAACTATTGGCTGGGATGACCTTCTCGGGCGCAATCGCTCCGGGCGAGGCGGTGAAGATCATGACGGGGGCCGTCGTCCCGCCCGGTGCCAATGCCGTGGAGCGCGTCGAGAAGACGGAGCGCGAGGGCGAATGGGTGATCCTGCGCGAGCCCGTGCGTCCGGGACAACATATCACGCCTCGGGGGAGTCAGGCGCGGGAGGGGGAGATCGTCCTGGAGCCGGGGATTCGGATCGGTCCGGCGGAGATGGCTGTCCTCGCCTCGTTCGGATACGCGGAAGTCCAGGTCGCGCGTCAGCTCATCTTCGGAGTGCTCTCGACCGGGAGCGAATTGGTCGCGGCGGATGCGCGTCCTTCGCTCGGACAGATTCGCGACTCGAATGGGCCGACGTTGCGCGCGTGTCTGGCGATGGCGGGCGTCGTGGGGGATCCCTTGGGCATCGTCCCCGATGATCTCGCGCTGATCGAGAGGTCGCTGCGTTCAGCTCTGCAGCCCTGCGACGGGGTGATTATCACCGGGGGCGTTTCGATGGGCGAGGCGGACTTGGTGAAGACCGCCCTACGACAGATGGGCGCGCGCATCTTCTTCGAGCGGGTGCGCCTGCATCCGGGAAAGCCGTTCTGCTTCGCCACCTACGAGGGGAAGCCGATCTTCGCGCTGCCGGGTAATCCCGTCTCGGTCGTCGTGACCTTCCTGCTCTTCGTCCTGCCGGCACTCCGTCGCATGTTGGGATGCCGCGAGGAGCGGTTGCCGCTGATCGAGGCGACGGTGACCGAGGACGCGAAGCATTCGACTGAGCGACGGAGTTATCTGCCGGCCTTCGTGTGGTTCTCCGAAGGGCAGGCGTTCGCGCGGCGCGTCCCGTGGGAGGGGAGTTCTGATCTCGTGGGGTTCGCGCGCGCGAACGCCCTGCTTGTCGTCCCGGAGGGGGTGGCGTCCGTGAGCGCGGGGGAGCGGGCGCGCGTGCTTTTGTTGCCGTGGAGAGAGCCGCGATGAGAGACCTCACGCACGTGGATGCGGAAGGACGCCTTCGGATGGTGGATGTGAGCGCGAAGCCGGCCACCGAACGACGGGCTGTGGCCAGTGGCTTCGTCCGAATGCGCGCGGAGACGCTGCGCGCGATTCGCGAGCGGCGGACGCCGAAGGGCGATCCGTTGGAGGCGGCGCGATTGGCCGGCATCCTGGCGGCGAAACGCACGGCGGAGTTGATCCCCCTCTGTCATCCGCTCCCGCTCACGCATGTGGACGTTGAAACCGAGTTGCGGGAGGACGGCATCGCCCTCACGGCTTCGGTCGCGACGACCGCGCCAACGGGCGTGGAGATGGAAGCCCTTGTGGCCGTGAGCATCGCGGCGCTCACGCTCTATGATATGTGCAAAGCCATAGACCGAGAGATGACGATCACTGACATTCGGTTAGAGCGAAAGACGGGGGGGCGATCAGGCGACTACGTTCGAGGGCAAGAGCCGTGAGCGTGGAGTTTGCTGGGAGGGGGCGCATAATCGAGAGCGCGATCTTTCGTCGGAGCGCGAGAGGGATGAGGCGAATCCATCCACGGGCCAGGGCTTTCGCTCGAACAGCCGGCGCTCTACTGGTGCAGGGCAGCGTGCTCGCTCTCTGGGGGATGGGCCTCGCCTGGGGACAGGAGCCCTCCCCGCGGAAGATTGATCTCGGCGTGCAAGGAGCCATTCACGTCACGCTCAACGGAGCATCGAGTGGCGATCGTGTGGAGATCGTCCGCGTCGCCGACGTCAATGGGGACGGCGTCGAGGATGTCCTCGTTGCCGGACGTTTGGCCAATGGACCGGAAGGGTTCCGTTTCGATGCCGGTGGGGTGTTCATCGTTTTGGGCGGCGTGGACCTGATTCGCGGGACGACGCGCGATCTGCATGATCGCGCCGACATCGTTATTCATGGGGCTGATGCGAACGATCGTCTGGGAACCTCGCTCGCCGTCGGGGATGTCAATGGCGATGGCATCGCCGACATCATCATCGGGGCTCCGGGGGCTGACGGTCCAGGCGAAACGCGACCCGGAGCTGGAGAAGTTTACGTCCTCTTCGGCGGCCCGCATCTCACGCGCGGGACCGTGCGCGATCTGGCGGGCTTGGTCGCGCCCGGAGCGGATGTGGTGATCTTCGGTCCGGAGCCGACGGCTTCGCTGGGCGCGTCGCTGGCCGTCGGGGATGTCAATGGCGATGGCCTCGATGACATCATCGCCAGCGCGGCGACATCGTCACCGCCGCGTGGTGAGCGCCTCTTCGCCGGGACGGTCTATGCGATCTTCGGCTCGCGCGAATGGGCAAGTGGCCTGGCGCGCGATTTGAGTGATCCGAGGGACGCGGATCTGACCGTTCTCGGTCCCGGTGTGCTCAGCTTCTTCGGCTTTCAGCTCGCTGTGGGGGACGTGAACGGCGATGGCGTGCCGGATCTGGTGATGAGCGCCCCACTGGCCGATGGCCCACAAGGGGAGCGATCGGAGGCGGGAGAAGTCTACGTGATCTTCGGCGGCGTCCACCTGGTTCGAGGGACGGTGCGCGATATGATCCCCGGATCGGCGGCGGGATCCGATGTGACGATCTTCGGAGCCACGGCGCAGGACCTGCTCGGCTATACGCTGCTTTTGGCGGATGTGACCGGGGATGGCGTGGCGGATCTCATCGTCAGCGCGATCCAGGCGGACGGGCCGGAGGAGAAACGACCGGATGCGGGAGAGGTGTACATCTTCTTCGGAGGGATGACCTTGGCCTCTTCCCGAACCCGCGATGTCGCCGGATTGCTCGCTCCGGGACCGGATGTTGTCCTCTACGGAGCTGAAGCATTCGATGAATTCGGCGCGGCGCTCGCTGCGGCGGACCTGGACGGCAACGGCCTCCCGGATCTTCTCGTGGGTGCCCCAGGAGGAGATGCCAAGGAGAATCAGAAGATTGATGCCGGCGAGGTGTATGTCTTCCTTGATCGCCGCCTCTCCTACAGTGGCGCCGTGCGGGATGTGGGCGGCAGCACGGCCGAGCAACCGGATCTCTTCATCTTCGGTCCGAACAATGGAGAGCGCTTGGGCAGCTTCATCGCGCTGGGCGATGTGAACGGGGACGGATGGCTCGATCTTCTCATGAGCGCTCCCGAGGGGGGCGGCGTGCGCTTGAGCGCGGGATCGGTCTATATCGTCTTCGGACCGATCATGTCCGGTGGGGGCGGATGAGTCGAATCATCACGGCGTGAGGGAGGGAGCGATATGGCCGATCGGGTGCGGGGAGGAGTGAAGCTTCTCGCTCTCCTGAGCGGATGCGTGGTGGGGACGCATCATGCTCTCATCCCCCTTCGCGCGCAGGAGGCGCGACCGCTGATCATTGAGACGATCGCCGGAGGGGGGATCGGGGAGGGCGAGGGGGCGCTCAGGGCTGCTTTGGCTTCACCTTCAGCTCTCGCCGTGACCGAAGAGGGGGAGATTCTGATCGCGGATACGGAGAATCATCGCATTCGGAAGGTGGGGCGGGACGGGGTCATCACGACGATCGTGGGGACGGGGGTCAATGGATTCGCGGGCGATGATGGGCCGCCGGATAAGGCGCAGCTCTGGTCACCGCGTGGTCTGGCCTTCGATGCGAATGGAAATCTGCTCATCGCGGATACGGCGAATCATCGGATCCGCCGCGTCGAGCGGCGAGGCGATGCGCTCGTGATCACGACCATCGCGGGGACAGGATCGGCCGGATTCGGCGGGGATGGTGGTTCGGCCAAGAATGCGCAGTTGAACGGGCCGCGGGGCCTGACCGTGGATTCGGCGGGCAATATCTATGTCGCCGATACGGGCAATCATCGGATTCGGAAGATCGACGGCAGCGGGAACATCTCGACAATCGCCGGCAGTGGGACGCGTGGATTTGGCGGGGACGGCGGAGCCGCGACCTCGGCGCAGTTGAATTCGCCCGTAGCCGTGGCTGTTTCGCCGTCGGGCGATCTCTTCATCGCGGATGCCGGCAACCATCGCATTCGCAAGGTCTCTGGAGGCACCATCACGACCGTCGCCGGGACGGGATTGCCGATGTTCTCCGGCGATGGCGGCCCGGCCGCGCAAGCGAGTGTGAATGTCCCCATGCATCTGGTCTTCGACGGTGCCGGCAACCTCTACGTGGCCGATTCCGGCAATAGTCGTGTCCGCAAGATTGATCCCTCGGGCGTGATCACGACGGTGGCCGGAACGAGCGTTCGAGGGTTCGGCGGGGATGAGGGGAGCGCGCTGGAGGCACGATTGAACATGCCGGTGGCACTCGCTCTTGGCGCCGACGGGACGCTCTTCATCGCCGATGCCGGCAACCATCGGGTGCGCGCGGTAGATCCGCAAGGCGTGATTCGCACGGTGGCCGGAGGCGGCATTGGAGACGGTGGGGACCCGCGCCAGGCGGCGCTCAACCTGCCATATGGCGTGGCCGTGGATGCGCAGGGCAATCTCTACATCGCCGATACGCAGCATCATCGCATTCGCCGCGTGGCGTTGAGCGCCGAGCAACCGCACATCGAGACGATCGCCGGCACGGGCATCTCCGGGTTCAATGGCGATGATCGGCCGGCGATCGAGGCGCACTTGAATTTCCCGCGCGGCCTCGCCGTGGATGCGGCCGGGAATCTCTACATCGCCGATACGTTCAACCATCGCGTGCGCAAGATCACTCCGGACGGGATAATCACAACGGTCGCGGGCACGGGTCGAGCGGGCTTCTCCGGAGACGGTGACCTGGCCGTGCGCGCCGAGTTGCGATTCCCCCTGGCCGTTGCTGTGGACGCCGACGGTCGGCTCTATATCGCCGATGCGGGGAACAATCGCGTCCGCCGCGTGAACCTGGACGGCACGATCGCGACGATCGCGGGGACGGGGAAGCGAGGGTTCGAAGGAGATGACGGACCGGCTGTGGCGGCCGCTCTGGATACGCCGGCGGCTCTGGCCTTCGATAAGGAGGGCCGCCTCTTGATCGCCGACATGGGCAATCATCGGATACGGCGCGTGGATCTCTCCTCCGGTCAGATCACCACGCTCGCCGGGAAGGGGACGCCGGGGGCAGCGGGCGACGGAGGCGCGGCCAAGGATGCTGAGCTGAATACGCCGAGCGGGCTCGCCGTGGATGCCGAGGGGGCGATCTTCGTCGCCGATTCAGGGAATCATCGCGTGCGCAAGATCGGCAGCGAGGGCACCATCAGCGCGGTGACCGGAACGGGGACGGCCGGGTTCGGGGGCGATGGCACGCTCGCGAGCGCCGCTACGCTGAACTTCCCAACAGGGCTCGCCATCGCACCGGATGGGCAACTGGTGATCGCCGATACGTTCAATCACCGTGTGCGGAAGCTACGCCCGCAGCCGGAGAAGCCTTCCGAGCCGTGAGGGAATGATGCCGCCCGGCCTTCCGGCTCCAGACCGAGCACCATCGGGAGCGCGCGCTCACCGTCTCCTCGAGGGTTGATGAGCCCGTCGCAGCTCTTCGGCCATCGCTCGAATTTCCGTGAGCGCGCGCTTCATCTCGCTCCACCCGTACCAGAGCGCGTAATCGGGATTTGCGTGGAACGTCCCTTGAAACGTGCGCATGCGATGCTCCAGATGCATGACGAAGAGTTTTTGTTCAATGGGCGTCGGGGCATCGTGGAAAGCGAGGAGATCGGGGAAGGGATAGGCATAGTGGGCCGGCTTCTTCAGAATGCCGTCTTTATAGAGCCCGGCGACGATCCGGATGGCTTCGGCCAGAAGGCGATCGGCTTCGCGAATCATCTGATCGCCCTTCTCCAATTCCGCGCGCGCGAAGTGGAGCGAGTGGCACCGATTGCAGATGCGAAGCATGCGCTCGCGCTCTCGCTGCCAATCCTCCGCCGTGAGGCGCGCCACATCCGCCTGTTTCACCAGATCGAAGCGAGCGGTCGGCTTGCCCTCGGGATCGAGCACGCCGAGCGCTTGCAGGATCGTCTTCTGATCGTCCGCCCACTGCTTGTCCTCCGGCAGCGGCAGGCGCACAGCCAGGAACCCCCAGGCGGTGCGCACTTCGTGCGTGCCCTCGGGCATGTGGCAAGTCTGGCAGGTGGGGGCGGCGACCGTCTCCGGCAGCGTCTTGTTCTGCTTCAGCAGATATCGAACGCCGTGCTTGGAGGAAGCGTACATCTCCCACTGCGGATGGTCGAAACCCATGTGGCACGTCTGACAGGCTTGCGGCTGGCGAGCTTCCTGTGCCGAGAAGAGATGCCGTGTGTGGCACGCATCGCAGGAGGCGACGCCGAATCCCGCGCCCTGCTTCTTCAGCTCTCGAATTTCGGCCTCCGTCTTCAATCCGATCTTGTGACATCCACCGCAGCCCTTCATCCCCTCGGTCAGCGCCATCGGGAGCCAATGCGTCGTCGGCATCGCCTTCATCGCGGCCCACCCGAGCGCATGCTTGCCGCGTTTGAACTGCTCGACCTGCGTCTCATGGCAAGGCGCGCACGTCTCCGGCGTGGGGATGCGCACCTTCTCCACATCGGCAGCCGACATGTGATCCTCACCGTGGCAGACGGCGCAATCAATCCCGTTCTGGCTGTGCTTGCTCAACTGCCAATCCGAGACGATATTGGGCGTGACCTTCTTGTGACATTCGATGCACGCTGTCCCCTGCCGAGAGCGCGTTTCGGAATTGAGGGAGCGAGGGACTCCGCGGGAGAAGGGAATCGCTCCGAGCACGAGCCCGAAGGCGAGCACATATCGCCATCGGAACATACGGCACCTCCCCTCCATGTGATGTGCGCGCGCTATTGTACACGGCGTTCGAGAAGATGATCAAGCAGAGTCCTCGGCGCACGCGAATCGCCGCCGCCATTCTGCGCGGAGCCGTTCGCGCACGTCGCGACGGATCTCGTCCGGAAGCGGTGCCGCCGGGAGTTGATCACACAGGCGCACGGTCGCCTCCAGCGTTCGGAGAAAAGCTCGGCAGGGTGCGCATTCCTCCAGATGGGCGCGGATGTGGGCGCACACATCTGCGGAGAGTTCTCCGTCCAGGAATTCCGAGAGGCGCTTGAAGAGTTGACGACAGGTCATCCTCCTCGCTCCGACGGATCCGGTGTGGCAGCAGCGCGGTGAGCTGCGAGATAGGGAGCCAGATGCTCTCGGAGAAAGAGTCGGGCTCGATGCAGGCGCGTCTTAACCGCCTGCGGGGTGAGCCCGAGCGCGCGGGCCGTCTCCTCGGTCGAGAGATGTTCCACATCGCGCAGCAGAAGGACGCTGCGGTATTTCCTCGGCAGCTTGGCGATGGCGTCTTCGAGCCGAGCGTTCAACTCCGCGCGCAGGAGCTGATCTTCGGGGTTCGACATCGCGTCCGGGATCTCGATCTTCGCCTCGTGCGAACGATCTCCAGGAAAGAAGGTCTCCAGAGGCAGCTCCGCATCGGGCTCGAACTTCCCACGACGACGCATTTTACGGCAGGCGTTGGCGGCGACCTGAAAGAGCCACGCCTGAAGCGAGCCTTCGCCGCGATAGGCGTGAAGCGAACGCACCAGGGCCAAAAGCGTCTCCTGCATGACGTCGCGCGCGTCCTCCGTGTGCCGGCACATCCGACGAGCGAAGTTATAGAGCCGGCGGCCGTAGACCTCCAGCAGGAGGTCGAAGGCCTCGTCTTTACCAGCCCGCAGCTCTTCCACCAACCGTTGCTCTTCCGCGGACGTCATCAGGGGAAAGTGTATTCGCGAGGCGGTCGGTGGACAAGGCGCGCGGGTGTCCCGACCGATCGTGAGACCAGACGCGCGCTCAGCGAGTGCGCGCGCGCAGGTACCGATCAATGCCCGCCGTCGCCTCTCGGCCATCGTGAAGCGCTGTCGCCAGCAAATCCGCGTCGCGCACGACATCGCCGCCGGCGAAGACACCGGGCCAGGAGGTCATCTTGTTCTCATCCACCTCGTATGTCCCCCACGGCGTCCGCTTCAGTCGCGGATCCTCCGGCGAGACGGGCGACGGGTCGAAGCCGAAGGCGATGATCACCATATCCGCCTCCAGCTCGAAGTTGCTTCCGGGAATCGGGATGGGCTTTCGGCGCCCCCAGCTCCAGAGGAGAGGGCGCGGTCTGTATTCCACGCGTATGCCAACTCTTGCTGCATCATGGGGTTCCCCTTGAGCCGGGGGCGGATGCGGGTGGCCGCTCGATCCCGACCCTTGAGATCGGCATATGGGGAGATTCACCCAAGGGAGGGGGAATTCGCGCGGGCGGGTGAGAGTGCGCTCCTTCTGGCAGCAGCTCCCCTTGTGGAGCTAACTCTTCACTTGACAGAGCGTTGGGCGCGAAGCGCGGACGTCGGTTCGCGCCCTCGGCACAGGGTTTGCAATATATGCCGACGAGAGGATCAAAGGCGGTCGCGGAGACGGCAGGTGTCCATGCGCGGGCATCGGGGGAGACAAGACGCGGAGGTCCGAGGCTCCCTGCTCTACTGCCTGCTGGGGGGATTTCTCCTGTGGACCCTCACAAGCATCGGCTGCCGCCGCTCGGAGATGTCCGAGCCGATTGTTTTTCCAGCGGGGCGCTTTACATCGGCGCAGCAGTGCGGCACCTGTCATCGAGATATCTATACGGCCTGGCGCGGCTCGCAACATGCGCGCGCGGCCCAGAATCCCATCTTCCGCGAATCCTACGAAGAGGCGGTGAAGGTCGCCGGAGAGGCCGCGACTCGGCTCTGCCTCACGTGCCACGCGCCGACGGTCGTGCTCACCGGTGATTACGCCCTCGCGCAAGAGGTGACGCGAGAGGGGATCACCTGTGATTTCTGCCATTCCCTGAAGGGGACTGACCTGGAGCGACGCGAGCACCCCTTCCTCCTCGAAGTCGGAGCGACCAAGTATGGCCCAATCCGCGATGCCGCTTCAACCGGACATCGCGTGGCGTTCTCTGAGTTCCATCTCAGCTCGCTCCAGTGTGCCGGATGTCATGAATATCGCAACGCGCACGAGGTGCCGATCCTCTCGACCTATTCGGAGTGGGAGCTGTATCGGCAGCGGGGAGGGGACAAGGAGTGCCAGCAGTGTCATATGCCGCAGGTGCTGGCTAACATCGTGGATCCGAAGGTGAAGCGCGTTCAGGGCGCTTTCGTGAATCTCCACACAATGCCCGGAGGACATGCGCGCGATCAACTCGTGCGCGCGTTGGAGATGCGGATCGTGGAGGCACAGCGCGCGCCGCGCGGATTGCGCGTGAGAGTTCGGATTCGCAACGTCGGCGCCGGTCATGCCGTGCCCACCGGCAGTCCGACGCGGCGGGTGATCCTGCGCGTGGAGGTCACGACCGAGAGCGGACACCGCGTCCGGCAGGAGCGCGTCTATCAACGCCTCCTGTTGGACGAACACGGGCGGGAGATTCGTCGGGATAGTCTCCTCTTCACCGAAGCGCGCGCCGTCGCCCGCGATACCCGATTGGCCCCTGCCGAGCAGCGCATGGAGGAGTTCGTGCTGCCGGTGCCGACCGATGAGAACCTCACGATCACGGCGACGCTCGTCTATCTCTATTCGCCGCATGAGCGGCCGGAGACGGAGACGCGCATCGAGTTCCTCTCCGAGAGGAAGGAGTTGCTCTCGCGATGGATTCGGTGAACCCATCGCTGCGCGCGCATCTCGATCGCGGCTCATACGCCGTGTCCGCTCCCGTTGTCGGTCCGCCTCCGAGGTCGCGTGACGGGGGAAGAGGTCGGCATGGGGCCGGGACTGAGCATGGGTCAGAGGACTGTGCTCTTCGTCGTTGATCCGAACTTTCGCCTCGCGCGCGTGTTCTTCCGGTGAAGAGGGGGGAGGGCGGGAGGACGCCATATGTCGCCGTGGAGTGAACAACGTCGGAAGCTTTTGAACATCCTTCTGGGGACGAGCGTGGGGGCGACGCTCGTGGCCATTCTCTATCCGATCCTCAAGTTCATGATCCCGCCGGAGGTCATTGAAGCCACACAGACGAGCGTCGTGGCCGGACGGGTCAACGAATTGCCGCCCAATTCCGGGAAGATCTTCAAGTTCGGGAACAAGCCCGGTCTTCTCGTGCGCACGCCGACGGGCGAATACAAGGCGTTCTCGGCCGTGTGCACGCACCTGGATTGCATCGTGCAATATCGGCCGGATCTGCGGCTGATCTGGTGCGCCTGCCATAACGGCCAGTACAACCTGAGTGGGAAGAACATCGCCGGTCCTCCCCCGCGTCCCTTGGAGGAGTATGCCGTCAACATTCGCGGGGAGGAGATCGTCGTGTCCAAGATGTGAGCGCCCGACCTCGCTGGCGGAACGCCTATGCGCGTTGAGACATGGCGAAGCTGGCTCGATGAACGCCTGGGGACGGAAGCCATACGCGAATTCCTCCGCCGGAAGGAGGTCCCGATCCATCGGCATACGATCTGGTACTATTTCGGCGGCATGACGCTGTTCCTCTTCGTCGTGCAGGTCGTCACGGGGGCCCTTCTTCTGCTCTATTATCGGCCGAGCGCCGAAGCGGCCTTCGAGAGCGTGCAGTTCATCATGACGGAGGTCGAATTCGGGTGGTTGATCCGCTCGATCCACAGTTGGTCGGCGAACCTGATGATCGCGACGCTCTTCATTCATATGTTCAGCGCTTACTTCATGAAGGCCTATCGTCCGCCGCGCGAGTTGACCTGGGTGAGCGGTACACTGCTGCTGGTTCTCGCGCTCGCCTTCGGCTTCAGCGGCTATCTGCTCCCGTGGAATAAACTCGCGTTCTTCGCGACGAAGGTGGGGACAGACATTGCCGGAGATGTGCCGCTGATCGGGCCGTTCCTGCTCCGCTTTCTGCGCGGAGGGGAGGAGGTGACCGGGGCGACGCTCACGCGCTTCTTCGGATTTCACGTGGCCATTCTGCCCGGAGTGACGACGATCGTCCTGACGCTTCATCTCATCCTCGTGCAGAAGCACGGCATGAGCATCCCGCCGAGCCTGGAGGGGGCGCGCGTGCGGACGATGAAGTTCTTCCCCAATTTTCTCCTTCGGGACCTCATCGGGTGGGTCTTGGCCATCGGCGCGCTGGCGGCTCTGGCGGCGCCCTTCCCCTGGGGATTGGGGGAGAAGGCCGATCCCTTCGCGCCGGCGCCGGCCGGGATCAAGCCCGAGTGGTATTTCCTCTTCCTGTTCCAGACGCTGCGGCTCCTGCCGGCGCGCGTTGGGATCTTCGAAGGGGAAGTTGTGGGCGTCACGCTCTTCCTGCTGGGGGCACTCTTCTGGATGCTCGTTCCCTTTCTGGATCAGCCAGCGTCGCGCGGGTGGCGGAGTCGCTTCTTCACCGGCCTGGGCGTGTTCATCGTCCTTTATATCGCCGTCATGACCATCTGGGGGTATCTCGCATGAGGAGAGAGAGGCGGAAGCGCCGTCGGATTCCGCGATCGCGGCTGTGGGGGGGCTTCGCTCTGGTGAGCCTTGTGCTCGGGGGGCTCGGCGCCACCGTCGCGCGCGCTCAGCAGAAGAAGGATTCCTGCCTCGAGTGTCACGCGGCGTTGGAGGGCCCGCTCGCCGATCCCGTCACCTTGATGAAGGAAGACATCCATCGAGCGCGCGGATTCTCCTGCGCCGATTGCCACGGCGGAGATCCGACGAGCGATGATCCGCTGGCGGCGATGGATCCGAGGAAGGGATTCGTCGCGCGACCGCCACATCGGGCGATCCCGGCACTCTGCGGTCGCTGCCACAGCGACGCGGAGTTCATGAAGCGCTATCATCCCGCCCTGCGGGTGGATCAGGAGCGGGAATACTTCACCAGCGTCCATGGGAAGCGACTGCGCGCCGGCGACACGCGCGTGGCCACGTGCACGAGCTGTCACGGCGCTCATGGGATTCGGTCCGTTCAGCATCCCCTCTCGCCCGTGTACCCCCTCAACGTGGCTGAGACCTGCGCGCGCTGTCATGCCGACGCCGAATACATGGCCGCGTATCGCCTCCCTCACGATCAGTACAACCGATACCGGCGGAGCGCGCACGCGCGCGCGCTCTACGATCGGCAAGATCTCTCGGCGCCGACGTGCAATGACTGTCATGGGAATCACGGCGCCGTGCCGCCCGGCATCGCGTCGGTCGCGCACGTCTGCGGGCAATGTCATGTGCGCCAATCCGCACTCTTTCGCGCGAGTCCGCACAAGGCCGCTTTCGACGCCATGCAGCTGGCCGAATGCGTGTATTGTCACGGGAATCACGACGTCCTCCCCCCCACGGACGAGATGATCGGGACGGGGGAGAAGTCCGTGTGCGTCTCCTGCCATCCGCCGGGGGATGCCGGGTATCAGGCGGCCGAGCGCATGCGCGCCCTCATAGACGATCTCTCGCGCGAACTGGAGCGCGCGCAGGCCATCTTGGATCGCGCCGAGCGCGCGGGCATGGAGGTGAGTCGGGCGAAGTTCGAGCTGAGCGAAGCTCGCGATGCCCTCACGCATGCTCGCGTGCTCATCCACGCCTTCTCGGTGAAGGAGGTGGAGAACGTCATTCGGCCGGGGCTCGAGGTCGCGCGACGTGGGTATCAGGCTGGCGAACGGGCGCTGGCCGAACTGAACTATCGGCGCAAGGGGCTCGCCGTCTCGCTCCTGTTCCTCCTCTTCCTCGCCGCCCTGCTTTATCTGAAGCTTCGAGAGATCGAGGGGCCGAAGTGAGCCCCGAGCCTCACTTCACCCGCAGCGGCGCCGAACCCGCGCGAAACAGCTCTTCTTCAGAAGCGGCGAGCACATCCTCCACCGGTAAAGCCGTCCAGCTCGCCCAGCGGCGTCCGGGCTCGAGCAACACATAGGTGTACGCGCGATCGCCGCGAATGAATCGGACGAACGGCGCGCTGTGGAAGCCCAAGGTCCCTCGTCCGGGCGTCGCCCCGACGAGCGTCATCACGGCATCAATCATGCAGCCGGCGTCTTCCGGGACAATGACCTGTGTGCCCCAGGCCTCAGCGAAATCGAGGAATGTCGAGCGGAAATGCTCGACCAGGCGCGCGCCGAAGACCACCCCTCCGCAGCGCTCACCGTGGAAGTTCTCCGCCTGAATGAGCAGCGATTCGAGGAGCGCCTGACGGCCGGCCGGGCGTCCAATCTGCTCGTTGTGCGCCGCGTAGATGGCATCGCGGCTGCGAAAATACGGCTTCACGTCCACAACGGGTGTGCCGTCCACGAAGTCCAACCGATCCAGGTACAGCGTGGTCCCCTCGATCCGCTCAATTCGCGCGGCCGTCATGGCGATCGGATTCGGCCGTGTGGGGGAACGCACGGCGAAGACCCCGTGGAGGCCGGCTTCGCCAGGATCGCTCACGCCGCGCGGGGTCACCAGCAGCCGCGTGCGATCGGCCTCGTGCAGCCACGCGAGGATCCATACGTGCGTGTGTTTCTGCACATGCCGTAGCCCTTCGGCGAATTCGGGGAAGATCTCCACCCGGGCGGGGACGCCGAACGTCGGCATCGCCTGCCGATCGGAGACGGAGCTGCGCACAACGCCGATGGGGGTGAGCACCATGGACGTGAACGGTGAGCGTTCAGACGCGACATTCTTCGGGATCGCATCGGGAGGCGTGGTCATAATGATGCGCTTCCTCGTCCAGACCAAGCTCCAGCACTTGCGCCGATTTGCTGCCGTACCGATAGATCGTGATGCCCTTCAGCCCCAATTCCCACGCGCGCCAATACGCGTGCGCCACGTCTTCGACCGTGGCGTCCTCGGGCATATTGATCGTCTTCGAGACCGAATTGTCCACGGCGCGTTGAAAGGCCGCCTGGATCTGCAAATGGCGATCGGGCGGAATCTCCAGAGCGGTCACGAAGAGCCGCTTCAGCTCCTCGGGGACATGGGGGACCTCGCGCAATCGCCCTCGCGCGAGAACGGCCTCCAGAATCTCCTCGGCGTTGAGGCCGTAGCGATCCAGGTATTCGAGGAAGAGGGGATTCACCTCGTAGAGGGTCTGTCCGCCGAGCACGTGCGTGCGCCGGTAGGCCAAGGCGAACAGCGGCTCGATGCTCGCGCTCGTATCGGCGATGATGCTGATCGTCCCCGTGGGCGCGATGGCCGTCAGCGTGGCGTTGCGCAGGGGCCGATTCTGCGCTTCGTGCACGCTGCCTTTCCAGTTCGGGAAGACGCCCCGCTCCTCGGCCAATTCGGCTGACGTGGCGAGAGCGTCTTCGGCGATCGCGCGCATCAGGCGCTCGGCCAGATGCACGGCGTCTTCGGAATCGTAGGGGACGCCGAGTCGGATCAACATCTCGGCGAAGCCCATCACGCCGAGACCGATCTTTCGATTCCCGCGCGTCATGCGCTCGATCTCCGGAATCGGATACCGGTTCACCTCGATGACATCGTCGAGGAAGCGCACGGCCTTTCGGACGGTCTGGCGCAACTTCTCCCAATCCACGTCCACGCGTCCGCCATGCTCGCGCAACATGTGCGTCATGTTGATCGAACCCAGGTTGCACGACTCGTAGGGGAGCAGGGGGATCTCCCCGCAGGGGTTCGTCGCCTCGATCGCCCCCAAGTGCGGCGTCGGATTCGCGCGGTTGATGGCATCGAGGAAGAGCAGGCCAGGATCGCCCGTCTGCCAGGCGGCGCGCACGATCTCTTCGAAGACGCGCCTGGCGTTCAGCCGCCCGACGGCGCGCCCGGTGCGCGGGTTGATCAGCTCGTACTCGTCGCCCCGACGAGCCGCCTCCATGAACGCATCGGTCACGGCCACGGAGATATTGAAGTTCTGGAGCGCTCGCTCATCGCCCTTGGCCGTGATGAAATCCAGAATGTCTGGGTGATCCACGCGCAGAACGCCCATGTTCGCCCCGCGTCGCTTCCCCCCCTGCTTGATGTGCTCGGTCGCGCTGTCGAAGATCTTCATGAAGGAGACCGGGCCCGAGGCCTCTCCCCCGGTGGAGGCGACGACGTCCCCCTTCGGACGCAATCGGGAGAAAGAGAAGCCCGTACCGCCGCCCGTGCGCTGCACCAGCGCCATCTGTTTCACGGCCTCGAAGATCTCCTCCATCGTATCGCCGACCGGCAGCACGAAGCACGCGCTCAATTGTCCCAGGGGGGTCCCCGCGTTCATCAGCGTAGGGCTATTGGGCAGGAAATCGCACGAGGTGAGCAGTTCGTAGAAGATCTCTTCCCACCGGCGCGCCTTCTCGGCCGTCCCCAGCAGAAGTTCCGCCTCGTCGATCGCCCGCGCCACGCGCGCGAAAAGTTCCTCCGGCGTCTCGACGAGGCGGCGTTCGGCATCTCGCCGCAGATAGCGGGCTTCCAGGACGCGACGGGCATTCGGCGAGAGGTTCAGCTCCGCCATGACCCACTTATCTTACCGCTTCCGCTCCTGACCGGCAATAGGCCCCTCGCTGAACCAGTCGTTCAATGCGCGGACGAGTCGCTCGATACCGGCCTCGTATACCCCCGTTCCCTCGCCGCGTCCGCCAGCGTTCCCCAGATCGGTTCGCTGCGCTCCAGGCATCGGATC
This sequence comes from bacterium HR08, assembly GCA_002898775.1. Classification (GTDB taxonomy): domain Bacteria; phylum Acidobacteriota; class Blastocatellia; order HR10; family HR10; genus HR10. The sequence continues at coordinate 17,034 of BEHK01000004.1, forward strand.
CCCTTCTGCACGAGACATCGAACGAACGCCGGGGGCTGCAACTCCTCAATGGGCATGTCCGCCGTAATCCGCATGGCGCTTGGAGCCGATCATGGATTCGTGAGGGGGATCTTGACGCTCACCGCTCCCCGCACATCACCCGAGCGATACCCGGTCGCCCGATCATCGGGATAGCGCTCGGCCAGGATCGCGCGCACGGATGAGGGGATCGCTTCCTTCGGCCCATGACAGGTGATGCACATGGGGCCGACGAGGATCGGCCGCATGTAGCGAAGATAGGCGCGACCGTCCTCGCGCACGACCTCGACGGATTCGTCCACGAGTGCCCGCGCGCGATGTTGCCGCTCGAATTCTTCGAGCTTGCGACGCTCGTACTCATCGGGAATGTCCTTCGGATTGCGATAGCGCAGGCTCACGCGTCGAATCGAAGCCCCCGTCCGCGCTTCGATCTCGCGCGGAATCTCCTGCGCGATCTCCGAGCAGACGCGCACGGCGCCCTCATATCCGCCCTTCTCCAGCTCCGTCATCAGAAGCCGTCGAACTCTCTCCAGCAACTCATCCGCGAGCCGCCGCGCCTGGCGCAGGGCGGATTCCGTGGCTTCCTCTTGCCCTGCGCCTCCCTTCGGCTCATCGGAAGAGACGACGTTCATCCCAGCGAGGAGTCCCATCAACGTGAGCAGAACGAGCCGTTTCATCACCGGCATTGCTCTCTCCGCGAGAAGGCTTCACGCTCCCCCACGGCCTGGGGGAAGGTGAGGAGAACCCCCGAGAGATCCGGCGCGGGGGGAGGGCATCCCCCCGCGCTGCCCTCACTTCACCTTCAGCTTGATCTCACGGCGCTTGGCTTCCTCAGCCTTGGGCAGTCGGATCTCCAGGATCCCGTCCTTGTATGTCGCTTCCGCCTTTTCGATATTGACCTTCGCGGGCAGATCAATCGTGCGCGAGAATTTCCCATAGGTTCGCTCGGCGCAGTAGTAGTCGGCCTCCTTCACCTCCTCTTCGCGCTTGATCTCTCCGGAGAGCGTGATCGCATCCTCGGTCAGCTCGATGTTGATGTCGTCTCGGCTCATCCCCGGCAACTCGGCCTTGAGTACGATCTCGTCATCCTTCTCGTACATGTCCACCGCCGGAGCGAACATGCGCGTGATCTCCCGCGCTCGACGAGGGGGCGGGAATTCCCGCTCGAAGATCTCATCCAGGAGACGATCAATCTCTCGTCGGAACATCTCCAGTTCGCGGAAAGGTCGCCATCGAACGAGCGCCATAGCCATCACCCTCCTTTCGCGAGGATTTCTGAACCCCCGCTCCATCCCGAGCGGGATCAGGAGCCGAAACGCGAGCGCTTCGGCTCATCGTCTACACCGTTATGATCCAGAGGAACGGCGACGGTTTCACCCGTCGAGCGCAACCGCGCGGCTCCCACGGAGCCGCATCACGGGTGGCGCCAGAGCGGGCGCCCCAAGAAGCCCCGAGTGAGGCGGGCCGCTCGTGCGTGAATCTCGGCGATGGCTTCGGGAGCATCGGCCGTGATCTCCAGCTCCGCTCCGTCGGGGAGCGCCGTGATCTTCACCCGAGCCCCTTTGACCGCCGCCGGACACGTCTGCTGATGGCGCGGGCCGGCCTGCGCGAGCGTCTGCTCATGAGTCGCACAGTGCGTGCGAATTCGCTGCGCGTAGGCCGGATCATCGCTCGTCACACGGATGCGCACGCCCTTGGCCGTGTTCGTGACCTCGCGCTTGGCCGCCCACATCATCATCGGGCAGGCTTGGGCTCCCCGCCGTTCGCGCTTCGCCGATTGCTCGCCCCGCGAGGGGAGAGACAAGGCCATGCCCAGAAGAGAGAGAGAGCCGATCATGCAGATCATCAGGAGACCTCTCATTCGCATACCCACATCCTCCGGACCGGAAAGATATACCGCCCCTGAATCCGTCGTCAAGCCGATCAGGAGTTCGCGCTGTTGTCCTTCCTCTCCGCGTGGCTTACAATTGATGCGGTGTGCTCACGCCGTATGGGAGGATTGGGAATGCCTGTCGTTCGCATTCATCCTTGGTCGTCACCCCTTCGCGAGCAAGCCGATCGGATTCGGACCCAGATCGCGGAACGGGCGTATGAGTTGGCGGCTCGACATGGGTACGCGCCGGGACGGGAGTTAGACGATTGGTTGGCGGCGGAGGCCCAACTGGTGTGGAAGCCGGAGATGCGTTTGGAAGAGCATCCGCGGGAGCTGGTCCTGAAGCTCCGGCTCCCCGGCGTTCGAGCTGAAGACGTGCGCTTCTTCGTCGCCGCCGAGCGTGTTTTGCTCCTTGGGGAGGCGCGGGCTGAGAGCGCGGCTGAAGGCGTGCGCGTCCACGGCGATGAATTCCGCTATGGGCCGATCTTTCGCGAAGTATGGCTTCCGCAGGCCATTGATCCAATTCGCGCGAAAGCCCGGTTGAGCGATGGGGTGCTCACTCTCGTGCTCCCCAAGCCTAAGACGGAGCGGTCAACTCCTCGCCCGAGACGAGCGTCTCGGACGACTCCCGCTTAGGAGGGACAGTATGGCGCTTGTCGAGGTCAGCATCGTTCCTATCGGTACTGGAACGCCGAGCCTCGGCGATCACATCGCCGGAGCCATTCGCATCTTGGAGAAGGCGGGTGTCTCCTATGAGATCTCCCCCATGGGGACATTGTTCGAGGGGGATCTCAAGGACGTCCTCTCCTTAGCCCGGAAGATGCACGAGGCGGCCTTTCGCCAGGGCGTCCAGCGCGTCATCACGACCATCACCATTGATGATCGCCGAGACAAGGCCGTGACCATGCGAAGCAAAGTCGCCTCGGTCAAGCGGCGGCTCGCGCGAAAGTGAGGAACCTTTCGCGCCCGTGCGGAGGGAAGCGGACATCCCCCCGCTCCGTTCATTGCGCGTCCTCACTGCCGCACGATCCGAAACTTCCCGACGAGGATCGCGCGACGCTCCGTCGGAGCGTCGGGGCGAAGGCCGAGCTGGCCGATTCCGTAGAAGAAGCCGTCGGCTCCCCGCACCATCGGCGCGAGATGGCCCGTCGTGTCCGCCTCGCAGCGTCCCCCGCGATCGTCCAGGAAGATGAGGGATGTGCGGCGCGTCTCCGGATCCACGCGATTCACGATGACCGCCCCATCGCCGGCAAATGCGGCATGGATATGCCCGAAGCCTCCGGGCATGCTCGCCCATGTCTTGCGCGGGCGGAAGACTTCGACCTTGCCGCCCGGCTCGACGGCCAACACCCGCCCAGCTTCATCTGAGAGCGGATGAGCCTTCGGTTCAAGCGGTTCGGCCATGTGCTCGGACGCTTTCTCCCCATCCGCGGAGAACGTGTGAAGGACGCTCACTTCTTGGCCCTTCTCCGTCCAGACCGTTCCGAGGACGCCGATCTTCGATCCGAGCGGCACAATCCGAGGATTCCCCAGCCCCTCGATCATCACCGTCCGTCGGAGATCTCCAGACGTCTCGAAGATGAACAGGGCGCTGCGCCAGCTCCCCTCTTGCCATTGCGCGGCGGCGTAGACCCGACCCGACGCATACACCAGCGAGGTGATGCGCGTCCATCTCGCCGTCTCCGGAATGACGGACGGTCGCTCGAAGACCCGAAGGAGCTTCCCGCTCGGATCATAGCTCGCCACGTACGGGAGAGTCGCCGCGCGAGGCCCCGCACCCTCGGCGGGCCAGGACGCGAAGCTCACATACAGGATACCGCGCTCATCCACCGCCAGCGCCAGATCTTTGAGACCCGCCGATCCGGACACGGGCAGGGAAAGGCGATGCAAGGAAACCAATTCTACACCGCATCCCTGTGGTGGGGCCGCGAGCGTCATGGACCCAAGAAGGCCACCGACGAAAATCAGGAGCGAGATTCTCCTCATGGTTCACCTCCCGGGTGGTGGTGGTTCGATCAAACATTCGAGGGCCAGGCAAATACTCATCTGAATCGGGCAGATGCCGAAGGAGCCTTGAGAATCCGGAGGAGATTCGCATGCATCGGGGATCACGTCCGTGATGAGCTCCTTTCTCCCCGGTACGACATCGAAGTCGAAGCATACTTCGCAGGCTCCTTCCGAATTACAACATTGAAAGGAGCTGTCTCGACAGTCGTAGTTGCAGAGGAATTGTGCCATATTCGGCAGAAGAGGGGAAGAAGCAAGGACGCCCGCTGGCAGTGGGACATCACTGCGACCGGACCGACTCCGCCCTTGGGGAAGAGCCGTGAGAGCCATCAAGATCGCGAGGCCCATCGCCAGGCGCATCGCCTTGCTCCTGAAGGAGTGGGTCGCATCCCATGCCCCTCGAGTCATGGCCTGACCTCCCGGCTGGAGTCTTGCGGCCGAGATTATACTGTCTGTCTGTCTGTCTGTCTGTCAAGTCCGTTCGGAATCGTCGGGGGGAAGGCCGGGGACTCCTTACGGGGAGAGACGATGAGGTCTCGGAGGCCTTCGGGCGCCCTTACTACAAGCGGCGCCGCATTGCCGATGTCTTCGATCGTGTGGTAAGTTTAAATTTTCACTTGATGCGCATATTCTCGATGAAGGAGGAAGTCTGGCGATGACGTACACGGCGAGGAACTACGAGCATTTGTTGGGGATGGACGGATTCAGCGATCACCTCTTGAGGAATCATTTCACTCTGTATCAAGGGTACGTGACCAACACGAACAAGTTGGCCGAAGCGCTCGCTGAGTTGGCGAAGGCCGGAAAGGCCGGGACGCCCGAATATGCGGAATTGAAGCGGCGCTTCGGTTGGGAATTCAACGGCATGCGGCTTCATGAGCTCTATTTCGAGAATCTGACGCGGGCGCCGAAACCGCTCGATCCCAACTCTCGCCTCGCCCGGCTCCTTCGCGAGCAATATGGATCGGTCGAAGCGTGGCGGGAGGATTTCAAAGCCAGCGGACTCATGCGCGGGATCGGATGGGTCGTGCTCTATCGCGATCCGATCACGGATCGGCTTTGGAATGCGTGGATTAATGAACACGATCTCGGGCATCTGGCCGGGTGCACGCCGCTGCTCATCATGGATGTCTTCGAGCACGCCTATATGCTCGACTATGGATTGAAGAAGGCCGACTACATTGAGGCTTTCTTCCGCAATCTCGATTGGGAGGTCGTCGCGGCTCGGCTGGGCTGAGCGCGCCAAGGACGTTCGCTGAAGCCACCGTCATCGAAGAGAGAGGATAAGCCGGGGCGCTGCGGCGACCTCTGAGCCGCGCGCCGTGGAGACCGTGGGATCAGGAAGCCAGAAGCGCTCGACCTGTGGGGCACTCACGAGAGCGCGGCGCGGGCCATCTCCTCGGTCGGGATGTCGAAGTTCGCCGAGACGCGCTGCACGTCATCGTGATCTTCGAGCGCGTCCATGAGCTTGAGCATCAGCGCGGCGTCTTTCCCCTCCAGGCGGACGGTGGATTGTGGGATCATCGTGAGCTGGGCCGTGAGCGGTTGAATCCCCGCCTGCTTGATCTTCTCCAGGATGGGATCGAAATCCTCCGGGGCTGTGAGGATCTCGTAATTCCCTTCGTCGTCCGTACGCACATCTTCGGCGCCCGCTTCGAGCGCGAGATCGAAGAGCACATCCTCGGAGACAGCGCCTTTTTCCACGACGATATAGCCCTTCTTCTGAAACATCCACGCGACGCATCCGCTCTCGCCCAAGTTCCCTCCGTATCGGGAGAAGATATGCCGCAGCTCGGACACCGTCCGATTCCGATTGCTCGTGAGCGCTTCGACGAGAACGGCGACGCCCCCCGGGCCGTAGCCCTCGTAGATCACCTCTTCGTATTGCTCTCCGGCGATCTTCCCCGTACCGCGGTCAATCGCCCGTTGGATGGTCTCCTGAGGCATGTTATTGGCCTTGGCCTCAGCGATCGCCTTCCGCAGGCGCGGATTCGCCTCCGGGTCCCCGCCGCCCAATCGGGCCGCCACGCTGATCTCGCGGATCAGCTTGCTGAAGAGCTTCCCCCGCTTGGCATCCGCGGCGAGCTTCTTATGCTTGATCTGGTGCCATTTCGAATGTCCCGACATCAGTCCATCCCCTGGCGTGATCTTTCGACCGACGACCCTTCGATCGGGAACCTAATCTTATCACGGCTCGTGGGCGGGCGCCAAGGCTCCGCCTCATCTCCTACTTCGGCGCGAACTTCCGATAGAGCGCGTACGCCACGACGAATGAGATCAGGAAGATCAACGACGGCACGATGATCCCCCAGAACACGCTCTGGGGGCGCGCGGTCCATAGAAGCCCTATGCCTTCACTCATGGCGAGCCTCCTCGTGCCGGTGGGCGCGCTCGCGTTGGCGCCGACGATAGGAGAGGTAGGCGAAGAGCATTCCCAGGAACGAAGCCACATACGCGATGGAGAGGCCGATCAGCACCGAAATCCCTTCGTTCATCGCGCATCCTCCCAGCGGATGATCTTATCCAGCTGCTCCAGATACGCCTTCTGCTTCTTCTCGTATTCGGCCGAGACGGCCTTCAGCTTCGGATCAATGATCCAGTGCATCACGGCCGTCAGGACGAGGCCCACGATGAGGATCACCACCCCGCTCCACATCCGCAGCAGCGCGAGGGCTACGCCGAGCATCAAGGCCATATAGGCGAGCGGGGAGATGAGGATCGTGAGCCAATCCTCGCGCGTCCATTCGTCGGCTTCTTCGGCCGACCACTCGCGCTTGAGGACCGAGCGACGCGTCACGTTCCGCGGGGCGATCAAGCCGAGACGCTCGGCTTCCGCGCGCACGGGCCCCCACCACCCGATGGGGCGCGCCATGACGTAATAGCGCACGAGTTGCCGCATGTCTTCGGGCGGCGTCAGATACGTCACCGGCAGGTAGATGAGCGCGCCCAGTCCCATCAGAATCCAGAACTGCAGATAATCGGGCAGACTGGGCAGCACGCCGAAGGCCGGCAAGACCCAGACGATGAGCCAACTGAGCCCCAGATTCGCGATCCACGAGACCAGATACCCCCATGCGTTGAATCGCCACCACACGACCTGCAGGATATTGGGCAGCCAGACGCCGGCCGCCATGATCCAGAGCGCGAAGATGAGCCACTTCGTGATCTCCTGCATCATCAGCCCGTAGAAGAACGAACCGATGAGTACCAGCAGCGTCGAGATCCGCCCCACCCAGACCAGCTCGCGCTCGGAGGCGTGTGGCTTGATGTAGTGGTGATAGAGATCGCGCGTCGCATACACGGCCCCCAGGTTCAGGTGCGAGGCGACTGTTGAGAGATGAATGGCGACGATCGCCGCCAGGAAGAAGCCCAGCAGACCAGCGGGCAGCAGTTCCAAGCCGAGCCGATACCATCCCAGCTCGTACTGCGCGCGATCGGGGATATTCGGATAGAGGACGTAGAAGCCCAAGATAGCGGCAGCCCACACGGCATTCCGCGTGAGCACGAGCATCGTCCCCCACCAGATCGAGTAGGCGGCATCGCGGACCGTTCGGGCCGATTGGATGCGCTGCGCCTCCACATACCAATCTATGGCCGTGCCCATGCCGAACCCGCCGATGATGGCGATCACCAGCATCGTCACGAACCACGCGATGGGAAAATCGCCCGAGAACAGACCGGTGAAGGCGAACGGATTCGTCCGCCATCCCTCTCCCATGGTTTGAAGCTTCGCAATGATCCCCTGCGGCCCTCCGGCCTCAGCAATCCCCCACAGGGAGACGATCAGAATCGCGATGAAAGCGATGACTCCCTGTTGGAAGTCGGCCATGACGACCCCCCAGTATCCGGCGGCCAGGACGTAGACGGCACAAACGGTCGAGAAGAGCACGAGCCCCACCCAGTCGGGCCATCCGAAGACCAGATGGCAGAGTTTCCCCATGGCGATGCCGACCCATCCGAGGATGAACATGTTCATGAAGACCATCCAGCCGGCCATCCACCCGCGCAGCAGCTCGCTCCCCAATCCGCTGAATCGCAAGCTCTGCCATTCGGCCTGACTGTAGGCGAGCGAGCGACGGAAGATGCGCGCGCTGACGAAAGCGCTGATGGCGCACCAGGCGGAGAAGAACGTGTACCACAACCCGCGCAGGCCGTGCTGATAGACGATGCCGGTCACCCACATGGGCGTGTCCGTCGCCGTGTGCGTCGCATAGACCGATGCGGCCGGCAGCCACCACGGCAGCCCGCGCCCGGCCAGGAAGAAATCGGCCTCCGACCGTTTGCCCAGTCGGTAGAACAAGAGACCGCAGCCCACCATCAAGAGCAGGTAGAGGACAATCCACACCCAGTCGAGCGTCGTCAAATGCACCATAGCGCCTCATCCCTCCTCATTACCTTCTGAACTCACCGGCGGCCCTCTGCGCTCCTCACCGTCATCCCCATCCACGGTCCGAAAACTGGGGGCACGATTATAACACCTCATCACGAAGGAATGAAGGGGCGTTGGTCGCCTACTGGATTCACTCGTAAAATTGGACCTCGGAGGAGGTGAGCGCATGCCGCGAGCCAGGACGCACGATGCGATCACGCTGGCGCTCGCGCCACCGACGTTCCTGATGACGCACGCGCTGACGGGGAGCTACGATCTGGCCTGGCTGGTGACGTTGGCGACGCTCTTCTCCGGACTCATGTTCAACCCCGACCTGGACGTTCGGAGCACGCCATATGCCCGATGGGGTCTGTTGCGCTTCCTCTGGTGGCCGTATCAAGTGCTCATCCGCCATCGCTCGCGGCTCTCGCACGGACTCCTGCTCGGCACGCTCGTGCGCACCCTCTACCTTGCACTCGTGCTCGTGCTCATGGGCGCTGGCGGAATCCTCCTGTGGCACGGGATCCACGGGCGACCCGGATCCGGAGAGAGCATGCGCGCAGTGCTCGCCTTGCTGAAACAGACCCTCCTCTCCGTGGAGAAACGCTACTGGCTCGCGCTCTTTTTCGGCCTCTGGTGGGGATCGGCCGCGCACACGCTCGCCGATTGGGCGTGGAGCCTCTGGACGCAGACCAAGCGCATGCTGTGAACCGGATCGTCGTCTTCCCGCACTGCGCAGGCGGATTCGACATCATCCGTCGGCCACTCGCCGACGCTCGCGGGCGCTACTTTTCATCCGGGGTTTGGCGAGTAGCCTCCGACCCTCCTCCTCACGGGCCTTTCAATTCAGCGTGAGCGCATAGATCGCCAGACGTGACTCCGCGTTGAGCAGCACTCCCGCGAAGACGACACGCCCGTCGGTCACAAGCAGCGGAGGAATGGGCGTCAGCAACTCTCCCGCCGGCCCCTGTTGTCGCGCGGGGAGAAGAAGCCTGAGCCCACCCTGTTCCCAGAGATAGAGATTCGGCTCCCCCGACGCGAGGCTCAAGAACACGATCTTCCCCGTGGGGGCCAGGCTGTGAAAAGGCAGCAGTTCGATCGTCAACCCTTCGGGCGTCTGATCCCCATCAGCGATCACTTTCGTGAGCTGCCCCCCGGAGTAGGAGAAGATCGCGCGCACGTCGCCACCGTTGGGCCGGCTCACCACGCCGATGAAGCTCACGAGTCCTTGGGCGTTGATCTGCAGGGACGAGAAGACCTCGGGAGTGAATCCCCCGATCTGCAACTCCGAACCCCGACGGAAGGTCACGCCGATGGGGGTCGCGCCGCCGCTTTCGGCGATCTTTTGGAAGGTGTAGCCGAACCCGGTCTGTCGAGGCGTCGCGAGAATAACTGCTTCATCGCGCTCGGCGCGCGCGGTGAGCGCGATTCTCCCATCATCGGCGAGCGCGATGTCCATGATGAAGATGGGAGCCGTGTTTCGAATGCGCGGGAGCGCATTCAGATCAATGGGAGTATCCATGCTGTATCCCGTCTGCGTCGGCCGCGCCACAAGGAGCAGATGCTGCACGTTCGCGCCCGTATCATCGGCCAGATTCGCGATGAAGGCGATCTGATCTTGCTGATTCAAGCTGATGTCGAAAATGTCAACCACCCGCTTGCTGAAAAGAGGATCTCCGGAGGCGATGACCTTTTGGAATGTCCCGCCCCGGCGGACGAAGAGGGCTGATCCGGCTTCGATCTCCGCCTGAATGGCGATCGTCCCCGCATCGTTGATCGCCGCTTCGGTGACGGAGCGAACCTTCAGCCCTTCGATCACCTGACCCTGATACACCACCAGCTCGATCGCTCCGTCTCGGGCGCGGAAGAGATTCCGTCCCCCGCTCACGTTCCCGATGAAGAGCAGATCACCGCTGCGGTTGGCGACGAGATTGGAGAAGCCAAGGAAGGGGCTATCTGGAGAAGCCGATCGGACAGGGTCCAGGAGCGTCTCCGCCGGCGCCGATCCCGTATGAAGCCGAAGCGAGATGTTCAAGCCGAAAGCAGGCTTGTCAAAGGGTCCGGTAGGGATCCCGAAGTTCTCATTCAACACAACGGCGATGTGATCGTACACGGCGTGACCCTGACGATTGATGGCATAAGGCGGGAGATTCTCCTCCGTTTGCGTGGCTCCGGGAAACTCCTGCGCCTGTCGCTGATTCCCGGCGAAGCGCAGAAGCCCGCCCCCGAGGATGGCACGCGAGGCCGCGCCACAGTAGATCACGCCGCCTTCGCCAAAGGTGGGCGCGCTGAGAAATTGCACGCTGAATCCGCCAACGTTCTGTCCCGTGCGAATGATCTCTTGAAGGCTCCCTCCGGCATAGCGATACAGCGCCAGAGTCGGATTTTGTTGATTCGGCCGACGGAACGCGGCGATGAACACGAGCTCGCCATTGGGCGCGAGCGAATTCGGCGAGACCAGAAAAGGAAAGGCTGGGAAGATCGTATTGACGGGAGGGACGATGTCCACGAACGTCGCGCCCGGGACGTTCGGCACCGCATCACCGATTTTCACCACGCGGGCCATCGAGGTGTCGGTCTTCACATAGAGCGCCCGTTCGGCTTGATTCAGGAAGGCGATCGCGTCCCCCTGTGGGCTCACGGCCTGAAGGAGGGGCATCGAGATCGCCCCTCCCGCGCTGCCGGAATCGCCCGTCCGCACGAGCGGTTCGAGCGTTCCTCTCACAAGACGGAAGATCGCCCCCTGATCGGCGCCCATCAATGCGGTGAAATACGCGCGACCGTCGTTCGTCAATCGCGGGTTCGAGAAGCCGAGGATCGTCCCGATCGAAGTCGCCGCTCCCGTCATGAGCAGCGTTCGAATCCCGCTGCCGTCGGCCAGGAAAAGTCCGGCCCTCGCCATCCCCCCCTCCGGGGGGGGACCTGAGGTCTCCGCGGTGAAGAGGATCTGCCGAGAATCGTCGAGGGAGAATTCCAGAAGGCGCGTGAAGACCTCCCCCTCCGGCGTGCGGTCGCCGATTTGAACGATCCGTCGCATGGTGCCCGTCGCCGCTTCCCGAAGGAAAATCGCGCCGCGTAATGTGCCCGTTTCTTCCGCGACAGCGAACGCGACGTCCCGCGCCGCGTTGATCTGATGATCGCGCAGGACCGGGCCGACCCATTTCGTGCGATAGATGACGCGACTGCCAAGGAACCCCTGCCGAATGTCAAGGCCGTTGTTGTTGATCACGCTCGCGCGGTATTCGTAAGGCGCCGGTGGGGGGAGCTCGCCTGTTGCCACGAGACGTCGCAAAGGCTGCTGCGCGAATCGGGGAGCGGGGAGAAGTCCCAGGGAGAGAAGAATGATCCCGATTCGCCGCGCGAGGTCAGTAGGGGGGAGCGATGCCGCGCGAGACTTTCGCATATCGTGCCCTCCTCCGTGAAACATTGGCCGGGGATTCGCAAGCTCCCCGGCACCAAGCGCGCACTATAGTGAGCACAGCGCGCGCTGTCAACTCGTGCTCATGCGACCATGGGGAAGGGGAATACGGTGGGTGATCCCACGGCGGTCCCTTTTAGCCTCGCCGAAAGAGTCCTCGGATCCAATTCCACACGTATCGCAGGAAGGTTCGGAGGATTCCATGCCGAGGGGGCGCCACAGGTGTTCCCGTCGCCTCCGCCTTCTGAAGCGCCTCGAGCTCCGCTTCAAGCGCCGTGAAGAACTGTCCGGCGAGCATACGGGCCGTCCCCTGCAACATACGCTGTCCCACGCTGGCGATCGGGCCGCCGACCTGCACATCCCCGGAGTAATGGACGACCGTCTCCGCATCTCGTTCTTCCAGGATGATCGCCCCCGTCCCCTTGGCGAAGCCCTGCGCGCCTCTCCCTTCAAAAGCGATCCCATAACGAGTCGGCGGCACGAGATCTTTCAGCTCAAATGTCCCCGTATATGTCCCCCGAATGGAGGCGACTCCGACCTGGAGCGTGGCCTTGTAGGTATTCTCGCTCTGAGGTTCCAGCTGTTGGCATCCGGGCAGACATCGAGCGATCACGTGCGGATCCGTCAGCAAGCGCCAGATGACTTCTCGCCGCGCCTTGAGCGTGTGCGTTCCCTCAACCTTCATCTCGTCCCTCCCTTGCGCCGTTCATTCGACGAATTCGATGGAAACCGACCGGGGGAGCACGCCGCGTTCATATCCCATCTGCAGAAGCTGGCGGATGGCCGTCTTTCCGCGTTCCCCGCACTCCAGTGTCAGCTCATTGACGTACATGCGGACGAAGCGGTCGGCCGAGGTCGCGTCCAATCCGCGTCCGAACTGCAGCGCATAGGTGAGCGCCTCCTCGCGATGGGTGAACGCGTAGGCGATGCTCTGCTTGAGCAGTCCCGCGAGCGCGCGACACACGTCCACGCCGAGATCGCGTCGCACAGCATTTCCGCCCAACGGCAGCGGCAGTCCCGTCTGATCGAACCACCATTGGCCGAGATCAAGGACCTTCCGTAAGCCGAAGGTCGGGTACGTCAGTTGTCCTTCGTGGATGAGCAGCCCAGCGTCAGCCTGCCCCTTCGCCACATACTCCGGAATGTGATCGAAGGGGACGACCGTATAACGGACATCCGGGGCGATGAGCCGAAGCACGAGGAAGGCCGTCGTCAGCGTTCCCGGCACGGCGATCCGAGCTCGAGGGAGATCATCAACCGTCAATGCCTCGCGGGCAACGAGAAGAGGGCCATATCCCTCCCCAATGCTCGCTCCACTGGTCAGAAGCGCGTATCTATCGGCGACGTACGCATAGGCGTGAAATGAGAGCGCCGTCAGTTCGTACTTCCCCTCCATGGCGCTGCGGTTGAGCGATTCGATGTCCTTGAGGACGTGCTCGAAGCGAAATCCCCCGGTGGGAATCTTCCCTTGCACAAGGGCGTAGAACATGAACGCATCGTCCGGATCCGGACTATGCGCGATGCGCATGAACGGCGAGACGTCCATATATCGAACCTCCCAACGCAGCAAACTCGCAAGTTTAGCGAACCGGTAGTCGCAAGGCAAGCACTTGATCTTCTGCAAAGGGCCTGCGGGTGCTTCCCGATCTCGCTGTGAATAAGCACGAGCGATCTCCATGACGGCTCGGTATGCGAGCCCCAGAAGGGGGCAACCGAATCTCGCCCAGAGCGAGCGGAGCGAGCCCTAGGAACGGAGGAGTTCCCAAACCCATTCCAAGCCCGCGCACGCGGGCGGCCCAGGCGGAGGCCGATCGTGACGTCGCCTACACAGACGCTGCGTGTGATTGGGCCAATGGGCCGTCCCATTCGGGGGCTTGGGGAATGTGGGGCCGCCGTTGTCTCAGGGCTCGCCCTCGGCTCGCTCTACATTCGGGCGCTCGCGCGAGCTTCACGTGGGGACATCACAAGGGCCCGCTTGTCGCTCGCCCTGGCGAGATTTGACAGCCTCCGTGTGGAAATTTTATGGCTCGCTCAAAACGGCTCCGGGCGCTCATGCGAGCTTTGGGCCGAATGGGGCTATATGCCCTCTCAATCGGTATGGGCAATCGGCCCTCATCGCGCCGGGGACTCACTCGTACATTAAAGCTCGAACCGGATCTTGGAGCGCGGCGCGCAAGGCCGGATAGAGCGCGCCCACGGCCCCACTCCCGAATCCGGCGGCGATCGTCGCGAGCACCCATCGCCATTCCATCTCCACGCGCAAGGTCGTGAGTCCGTCCACGAGGGATTTGAGGGCGAGCGAGAGAACGAGAGCGGTGAGAATTCCGAGGCCGCTGATGGTGAGGGCCTGCTTCTCGATGAGGATGGCGATGAAGATTCGAGAGGCGCCGAGGCTCTTCAAGATGCCGATCTGCCGCGTCTGTTCCAGCACGCTCGTGTACATGGTGAGCGTGATCAGGAGCGCGCTCACGATGACAGCCACTCCGAGGATGGCTTTGAGGAAGCTGTTGATCAGAGGGATCCCATCGGCGTACAGGCGTGGGAGGTCGCGCGTGAGTACGACCTGTCGGTCGGGGAATCGCCGCTGCAGCTCGGCGGCGATTGTCTCTTGGTCTTCCGGACGAGCGCATTTGACGAGAAAGGCCGATCCCCGACCTTCGGCGCCGAGGGCACGTTGCATCGTCTCCAGGGGGATCTTGATGCGCGGGCCAAGTGGTGGCTCATAGATGCCGACGATGCGGAACGGGCGGCCGAAGATCTCGATCGTATCGCCGACCTTCGCCCCTCGGGAGCGAGCGCGCACGGTATCAATGAGCGCTTCGTCGCCTCCCTTCAGGCCACGTCCCTCGACCAGGCGCACTCCCGTCAGCGAGGCATATTCGGCGTATTTCACGCCCTCGACGAGTCGCAGGTCGAGACCGCGCCCCGTCGGCTGCAGATACTGGCCGATGAGGGTGACCCCTCGCACGCCGGGAACTTCAGCGATCGCCTGCGCGAGCGCTTCAGACAACGTGAGCTGTGCGCTACTGGGCGTGAGCCCCGCCGTCCCACGCTCGCGCACGAGGATCTCCACGCCGACGCTCGCTTCGCGCCGGCCGCGCTCTTTCAAGATCCCGCGCACGAGCCCCGTCGTCATCAACACGAGCGTCATGGCTGCGGTGACGCCGAGAACGCTCGCCGCCGTGCGCCTCGGATGATGCAGCAGGAAACTCAGGACCAGATTATCGCGCCAGCGACCGCTCATCGAAGATCTCCCAGACGACTTCTCCCACCAGAGGGTGGAATCCTTTCGCCCGCGCCGTCTCGCTCAATCGTCCATCGCGCGTCGCGCCGATCAGCTCCAGCACCGTCGGCACGAGCGAGAGGCTGTCATACGGGCGCGTGACGATGTATCCTCGCTTGAGGCCCGTTTGGCGTCCCCCCCACATCATCCACGTCGCATGCGTCGCCGTGCGGTAGAAGCTCCCGTGATTGCCGCCGGGATTGAAGTCGCGAATGTTGAAATTCCAGTAGGGATTCGCATGAAGCAGAAGGTCCGGCTCGACATTTCGACGTCGTCGCGCGAAGAAGCGTCGCATCAGTGATGCCTCGGGCGAATCCCCGTTCTCCGTGCGCTCCATCAGCCGCGCGCTCTCCGCGGCGCGCACCTGCTCTTCGTACCTCATGGACCCGGAGACCGCCGGCTCCGACCTCCCGAGCAGCTCATAGAGCCCCACCACCGCGATCGCATATCGCGTGCGATGCGTCGCCTCGATCCATTCCCGCTCGGTGTGGAACTCCGAGAGCCACGCGCGGCGATCCCCCGCGACGGCCAGATTCTCATCCTCCCAGAGGGCGAGGGGGAAACCCGGCTGAACATCTCGCCATTCGAAGGTGATGGTGCCATCGGCCGCCTGCGTCAGGCGGGCGATCGGCGCGTAGCGGAGCAGTCTCTGCGTCGCCTCCTCGGGCGAGCGCTTCGCCACAATGAGCGCCTGGTGCTCCTCGCCGCCGTAGAGCCACACCACGTCCTCGCCCGTATCCAGCGGCGTTCCGCGCAACGCCGATCGAATCTCCGCATATGGAATGCGCAGGGCGATGAAGTCCACCGGATAGGGCGAGACCTGCGGCTGCACATTGTTGAGGACGCGATGTTCCTTCAAGAGCCGGAGATAGTTGATCCGGCGGAACGTCGCCTCTTCGTCCACGCGCCCATTCGGATGCAGGTGGATCGTCCCGTCCTTCAGTCCCACCACGTAGTTCTGCAATTGATAGACGGAGTTCCGCGGGCCGAACACTCGTGGCCGGATGAGGTCTTCGAGGCGCACCGCCTGAGGGGTGAACATCTCCTCCCGCAGCGCGAGCAGGTTCGAGAGCATCCGGAGATACGCCGCGTATTCGGCGCGATACTCGACCATGTTCCTCAGGTGGGCTCGCAGCTCCTTCCGCCCCTCGTCCGACAACGCGGAGGGCGCCGACAGTGCCGCCTGCACCCGATGAATCCACTGATCCACAGCCCAGAGCTCCTCGCGCAGCTCCGCGCACTCGCGCTCCCAACGGGCGCGGTTCCGCTCGAGGACTTCGAAGAACAGGAGGCGCAAGGCGCGGGAGACGCGCTCCGGATGGCGCCGCTTCATCTCCTGCATGAGCAAGTGCAGGAGGTTCAGATCGGAGTTTCGAAAGTGCAGCATCGCCCGCTCGTTCCCATCGTAATCAATGAAGAGCGTCGGGTAGTGCGCCTGCCCCTTCAGGTAGAGCGATTCGCGGCTCGGATTGACGAATCCCTGGGCGAGGAAATTCATGCTGCGAAATTGGAAATCGTGCCGATTCGCCCGCTTGGTCAGGACGTGATGCCCCCCCCACGCGGCGCGCGTGAAGTAGGACACGAGGTTGAAGCCCTGACTGTAAATCTCCGGATGCGTCGTGATGCCGTGATCGGAGACGAGGATGAGGACCGTCTCCTCGGGATAGGGCCCCTCGCGGAGGGCTGTGTAAATGCGCCCGACGGTTCGATCCACGCGTTGCGCCAGGTGTCGGATCAGCTCCTCATCGTTGTTCGTGTGGACGAAGTGGTCGAAGAGCGAGTAGTAGGCGCTCAGGTAGCGAAAGCGCGGGTCCCTCATGTTCGCCAGAAGATGCTCCTCGTTGGCCATGTCGAAGGCTTCGTGCGAGTCGGGACCGCCGAGCCATCGGGCCAGCAGTTCCTCCACCGAGCGGCTGGGGAATCGCGCCTGCAGCATTCGCGCCAGCGCCGTCCAGCTCGTCCCACGTCGGATCAGCTCGAGCCCGAGGCGTTTCTCGTCCTCTTCGTAGAGGTCTTCCAGAAGCGGCGCCCCGCGTTCGTCCAACACCTCCACAGCTCGTGCATGCAGGCGCCGTCCGCGCAACAGTTCGTATTGGATCAGGACGTTGTTCAGATAGTCCTCCAGACGCCCCGTCGCCCGATCCCATTCCACATTCGAGATGAGCGGTTGAGGATGTCCCGTCGCGAGCATGGCCCACGATGGCCCAGAGAGGGACTGTCCGCGCGTGTAGAAGTGCTCGAAGACGATGCCCTCGTCGTAGAAGACGCGTCGGATCCAGGGGAGGTAGCTCTTGCCCGTTTGCGGATTTCGCTGCCGAACGTATTTCCAGATGAGGTCGGGCGGGAGGCCGTCGAATTTCAGGAAGATGAGGCGCCGCACCGACGGCGCGCGCTTTTCTGCCCCTGCCGGACAGGCGGCGATCCCTTCAACGAGAAGGGCGAGCAGCAGCAGGCCGAGTGAACGTCGAATGCGCATCATGATGGGGCTAAGGCTCCCGCAGCGGAGGCTCACCGCCGCTCGGTCCGCCGCGCGAGCGCCTCGCGCCGTTCGGAGCGAGAGCGCTCTCTCGTGTGGTCCCCTCGCGGCGCGTTGGATCCATATCGCGTTCGAGGGCGAGCCGGACGCGTCGTGCTTTCTCGCTCCGCATCGTGGCGAGCGCACGCACGCACGCCCATCGGAACTCCAGATCGCTCGAGCGCGCGAACGCCTCCCGCAGCACATCCACGATCTCCGGCCCGGCCGCATCCGCGTGCATGTGGATGAACTCGACCGATGCGCGTAAGGCCGCGAGGTCTCGCTCTTCATCCAAGCGGAGGGATCCCCTCAAAGCCGCTTCCAACCGCGCGCGGTGAGAGGCCATCCGCCGCGCCAGGTCCAAGCGCGCGCGCAGCTCCGGCGTCAGCTCCTCTCGGTGCGTGTAGAGCCCGAGCGTCACGACGTGGGCGAGCGTGAAGAACGCGCGCGCCGCCCGCCCATGCATCAGGCGTCGGTATTCGCGCTGGCGATCTCGCTCCAGCCGACGGGCGAGCGCAGACGTTTCGGTCGCCGCGCGCACGAGCGCCTCATGCTGTCGTGCCGCGATCGCCGGTTGATAGCGGAGGGAATTCTCCACCACCACGGCGCGCGCCTTCTCCGCCTTGCGCGCGAGCGCAGCCTTCAATTGAGGGTCGAGTTGATCATCGGTCAGCAGCAGCGCGCTCAGCTCCGCGTGCGCCTTCAACCGGCTCGGCTGATTGAGGTCTATCCCTTTCTTCCGCGTCACGTAGTTCACCAGCGAGCGCGTGAGGAGATAGCTCAGGTCCCCATACGGGGAGAGATTGAGAAGGTATCGCGCCGAATCCGCGAGCATCTTCCCTGACGCATCGCGCGCCTTGACGTGAAGGGCGCTGCGGAAGTCGACGAGCAGGATCGGGATCTTCGGGAAATCGAGGCCATACAGAGCCAGGGGGATCAACTCCACCGCGCGCGCCTCGGGATGCTCCGGCGTCACGCGCCGATTCTCCCGATCCAGATAGATCGTCTTCGTATAGCCGGACCATCGCCGCAATCGCTCGTCCGTCCACGGGTTCTTGATGTTGAGGAATCGCTTGTCGAACGCGCGTCGTCCGACATGTTCCTGAAGCGCTTCTCGCGAGATCCAGAGCAAGGCGTGCGATGGCGGTTCTCCCGGCACGCCGAGCGGCTCGAAGATGAGACCCTCCTCCTCGGCGCGTTGCCGCAGAAAATCCCAATTCGTCGCCCGCCGCTCACGGCTCTTCTGCGCTTCGCGCAGGGTCAGCTCCGCCAGCGTCGGCTCTCGCAGAAAGGCGCCGAGCACGCTCTGCTGCGAGAGATAGGCCTTGATCCGCACGATCTCGCTCTCGGTCAGCGCGGAGGCTTCCCGCTGTTCGTAGAGGGAGAGAATCGCCAGTGCCTTGGCGATCTGCGCCTCGCGATATTCCTCCAGGTTCCGCTGTTTCGTTCGAGGCAGGGCGCGAAAGAGCCATCCCTTCGAGTCGAGGACAGCATTTTGAAGGATGAGCCGCGACGTCTTCTCCCAGAGCGGGCGTTTGGGATGGGCCAGATCCAGGGCGATCGGCGGTGGCGCATCGGCCTTCCGGCGCGTCGCCACCTGATGATAGAGGAAGGGGATCGCTGCGGCGATTCGCTGCTTGAGCGTCGGCGGAGCGTAGGTGTAAATCCACACGTAGCGCAGGAGATCGTTCTCGCGATCGGCGTCCCCGAGCGTATCGCGCAGGACCGAGAGGATCGGGATCGGCGCCGGATGCTCCGGCGAATGGACGAAGAGCGTGATCAGCTCGGCGCCGAAATCGAGCGAGAGGCACGTCTCCGTGACGCGCGCCTCCGAGGTCGAACGCGCGCGCTCGACCGCCGCGCGCTGGTCTTGAGCAGGAGCAGCGAACGTCCGCCAAGCGCATATCGCCAGAATGAGAGACCCGAAGCATACGGCACCCTGAATCTGCGGTCTCCTCATCGCGCACCTCCACCGCTTCACGTCAAGGTGTTCAATTCTAGTCGTCTCGAAAAGTGCGCGTCAATTCGCGCGCTTCCTCGCGTGCGCGCGCTTATGGTATAGTACCGGTGACCACGCGCGTCTGAGAGCCTCGGCCTCATGAGAGGCTCGCGCCGCGCGCGGCGTTGCCTCTGATGGGGAGAAGGGCCGGGGTGGCGGAACGGGTAGACGCTGGGGACTTAAAATCCCCTGCCCGAAAGGGCGTGCGGGTTCGAGTCCCGCCCCCGGCACCACATCGCCGAAATCAGGCTGAGGAGAAGATCCCCGAGCGAAGGGAGATGACCGTTCTCTCCCGGCTCGTGTCACCTGGAGCGCGCGGACCGATCAGCGCGACGCGCCTCCCGAGGTCTCAAGGGGGCAGCCTCCCTTCAGCGGGGAACGCCCCCCTGAGACCTTCCGCCCTCACCGCTTGAGGACGAAGGTTCCGTCGCCTGCGTTCAGCAGCGTGAGCAACTGAGCGAACGGCGATCCGACCACGGCGATATCCACTCGCCCATCGGCATTGAAATCGCCGACGGCGAGCGAGGTGGGATTGGCGAGCGTTCGCACGCTGCGCACGTTGCGGGCCGATCGCTCCTCTCCAACTTCAATGACGGAGAGGCTGTTGCCGGAGAAGTTCGCCGTCGCGAGGTTCAGCGTCCCCGGCACGAATTCACCCATCACCAGGGCCATCGGTCCTTGCCCGACCGAAAGATCCGTGCGGGCGAAAGTGAGCGATCCGGGCCGGGAGAGTAAGACCGAGATGGCATCATGCGCGAAGCTGGCTGCGGCGATGTCCGGTCGGCCATCCCGATTGAAGTCAGCGACGGTCACAGCCACCGGTCCCTCCCGCACCTGCAGACGCCGCGCTTCGGCAAATCCCCCCCGCCCGTTGCCCAGAAGCAGCGAGACGTCATTGGAGAGGAAGTTGGTCACGGCCAGATCGAGCACGCCGTCCAGATCGAGGTCGGTCGCCACGAGCGCGCTCGGTCCATGGCCGAAGATGGGGATGTTGAAGACTTCCGCGAATCGCCCATCCCCGCGCCCGAGCAAGATCGTGACGTTGTCCGAGCCGAAGTTGGCCACGGCCACATCCAAACGGCCGTCCCGATTGAAATCGGCCACGGCGAGCGAAGAGGGGTTGACGCCGCCGATCAGGAAGATGGAGGAGAGGCGGCTGAACGTCCCATCCCCATTGCCCAGGCCGACGGTGAGGGTGTTGGAGAGATAATCGGCCGTGATCCAGTCGGTCTTCCCATCGCCGTTGAAATCGCCGATGCCGAGGGCGATCGGACCGTCGCCGACGGTATAGGTGCGGAACCTTTGGAACGTCCCATCACCTTTGCTGAGGAAGGCGATGACTTGATTGAGCGCGAAGTCGGTGACCAGAAGCCCCGAGTTACCGACCTGCGCCGTCTCCGACTCGTCCGCATCGGCGGCTGCTTGACCACTTGTGCTCAACAAGGAGAAGGAAGTGGCAGTCAGCGTCAGGTGGTTCGCGCATGAACCCGTGGGCGTCGTTGGGCAGAAATCGCAGGCGTTGCGCACGCCGTCCCCATCCTCATCTGGACGCGGGCAGTCGGGACTTGAGCCCGTGCACGCTTCGTTCGCCGGGCAACTGTCTCCGGGGTGGCATGGCGTTCCCTGGGGTTTCAACGGATGGGTGCAGGAGCCGTTCTGGCACACGTCATCCGTACAGCTCTTACCGTCGTCGGTGCAGGGAGTGTCGTTGGGCTTGGGGCTAAAGGATGTCTGGGACGTCTGTGGGTCGCAACGCTGACACTCATTATTCGGATTCGTCGCTCCGCTGTCGTAGCACGTTCCACCGACCAAGCACTTGCCCGACTGGATCGGATGGGTGCATTGGCCGTCGGAACAGACGTCATCGGTGCAAGGGAAATTATCCGAAGTGCAAGCGGTGCCGTCCCGTTTGTTCGGGTGGGTGCACTGGCCGCTGCCGTTGCACACGTCATTGGTGCACTCATTGCCATCATCGGTACAGGAGGTCTCAGAAGATTTGAACCGATTATCCGGACAGGTGGCGCTATTGCCCGTGCAGTACTCGGCCTCATCGCACTCGCCCGCCGCTTGACGACACACCGTGCCCGGAGACTTGAACGCATCCATGCACATGGTTGACGTTCCCGAACAGTGATCGTTCGCATCGTCGTCGCACAGCCCACCCTGCGACGTGCCGGTGCAGTGCTGGGTTGAAGAGGCAAACCGACAAGAGAGTGTGCAGCAAGACCCCTGTTGCCCATTATTCGATCCGAGGTCGCACTGCTCATTGCCTTTTACCAAACCATCCCCGCAGATGGGCGAGCAAGAGCTCGGCTGCCCGCTGCAGTTCCAGCCGGGTTCGATCTGACAGGAAGCGGAACAGCCATCGTCGCCGTTCGTGTTTCCATCATCGCACTGTTCGCCCGATTCGACGATGCCGTTGCCGCATTGGCCACCTCCCTCACAGGGAATAGTCACGGAGCCAACTGTGTCACTCTCAGAAGTGTCGAAATCCTTGCGTTCTGAAGGTTCATCGCCATTATCGAATGTATCTGCTCCATCGCCGCCAAACAATTCGTCATCTCCAAGGCCACCCTTGAGAAGATCGTTGCCGTCGCCACCACGAAGGTTATCATTTCCGTTGCCTCCAGAGAGCCGATCATTGCCTCCCTGACCATCGAGACGATCTTGTCCATCGCCTCCCGTGAGGCAGTCGTCTCCGTTACCACCATCTATGTCGTCCTGCCCCCCTTCGCCATGGAGGGTATCGTTTCCATCGCCACCATCAATTCTGTCGTTGTCGCTACCGCCGAAGATCGTATCGTTGCCGCCTTCGCCTCGAATATTGTCGTTGCCACCTTCGCCATAGATCGTGTCGTCGCCGTTGCCGCCCCAGATGTCATCGTTGCCGCTCCCACCGGAGATCCTATCGTTGCCACCATTGCCGTACAGATTGTCATTACCTCCTTCGCCATTAATCACATCATTCCCGCCACCGCCTCTGATCGTATCGCTACCCCCGCCGCCATTGATAGTGAGATCGGCTGTTGAAGTGGAACAATCAATGTTGTCGTTGCCATTTGTGCCGGTGATCGTCGTGCCCGAGATGGTGACCCCGAAGCTGACTGTGCAGCTCACGCTTTGCAGGGGACTTCCATCAGAGGGCTTCGTGAACAGCACCCAGGCAGCGGCTCCCAGCACCAGGGCGGTGAGAAGTGTTCGTTCGAGTTTAGGGTGTCGGCGCAGCCGACGGCGGCCGCGTCCGGCTCCCCACCGAATGAGCGGTTCACAGTGGAGCATAACTCTCCTTTTCAAGATCTTTGAGGGGTCGAGGAAGATTCACCGAGAGGAGGCAAATATACGGACAGCCATGAATCAGCAGATCCTCAAGAAGCTCATCTTCCCCATCCTCCTGGGCCTATCTACTCCATTTGGCCCAGCGTCATTATACGCCAAGGGCCTGAAAAGTCAAGGGGAATGTATCCGTCCGATCGCGATATAGCCTGCGGAGCAGGCGTGCGAATGTAGCCCAGGGCGAGCGTGAGCGAGCCTCAGGATAACGGCGTCACGATCATTCCCCAAGCCCCTGAAGGGGGTGGCCCACCGGCACGATCGCACGCCGTATTCATCCCGACGACCTCACGATGGGCCTCCACATGGGCCGCCCGCGTGCGCGGGCTCATCTGCGGAATCGGGGTGGGTCTCACAACGTGGGTTCGCTCGTGCTCGCTCGGGGCTAGACTCGAACGCGCGCGTACAGGGGCTCACGTAAGGAGGGGCAGTTCGCCTCCGGCAGAAGCCGGAGGCGGTTCGGGTGCAGGCCTCTGCAGGCACGCTCGGGCTAACGGGCGGCTTTGGCGCTTGTGAGCGCTTCCTCGAAGGCGTGTACGGCGAAGTCCACCTGTTCGGCATCTACGACAAGGGGCGGAGAAAAGCGGATGGCCGTCTCCCCGCAGCCCAACAGCACGAGCCCGCGCCGGAAGCATTCTTGAATGATGCGGTCGCGCAGCGCGACATCCGGGGCGAGCGTTTGCCGGTCGCGCACGATCTCGACGCCGATCATCAAACCCAGACCGCGGACGTCGGCGATACAGTCGGCGTGACGCTCGGCGACCTGCTGGAGTCCGCGCTTCAAGCGTTCCCCCATCAGGCGCGCGTTCTCGATGAGTCCGTTCTCCAGCAGCTCGAACGTGGCCAATGCGGCGGCGATGGCGACCGGATTTCCACCGAAGGTCGAAGCGTGCGCCCCCGCGTGCCAGTCCATCAGCTCGGCGCGCGCAACTGTGAGCCCAAGCGGCAGTCCCGAGGCGATGCCCTTGGCGATGGTCATGATGTCCGGCACGAAATCGAAGTGCTCGCAGGCCCACATCCGGCCCGTGCGTCCCATCCCCGATTGCACCTCATCGGCGATGATGAGCAGACCGTATTTCTCGCGCAGACGGTTCAACCCCTCGAAGAAGCTGCGCGGGGGGACGATGTATCCGCCTTCTCCCTGAATCGGTTCGATGACGATGGCGGCGACCTCCTCAGGGGGGACGGCTGTTTTGAAGACGACCTCCTCGATGAAGCGGATACATGCCTGTCCGACGTCTTCCCCGTCGGTCTTGTAGGGGAATCGAAGGGGATTCGGGTACGGCACATGGGTGACATCAAGGAGCTGGCGCCCGAAGCCGCGTCGTTGCGTCGCCTTGCTGCAGGTCAGGGAGAGCGCGCCGAGCGTGCGTCCGTGAAATGCGCCGTAGAAGGCGATGAACTTATCGCGGCGGGTGGCGTAGCGAGCGACCTTCAAGGCGCCCTCGATGGCTTCCGCTCCGGAATTCCCGAAGTGCACCCGCTTGGGGAAGTCGCCCGGGGTCACCTGCTGCAGCTTCTCCGCCAGCTGGACAAGCTGCGGGTAGTAATAATCGGCCGAGGCCAGGTGGATGAATTCCGCGGCTTGCCGCGCGATGGCTTCCACGACCTTCGGATGCGCGTGGCCCGTATTGCAGACGGCGACGCCCGCGTTGAAGTCGAGGAAGTAATTCCCATCCACGTCTTCGATGATGGCGCCGAACCCGCGCCGAATGACCAGCGGATACGGCCGCGTGTAGGAGGGCGAGACATATCGCGCATCCTTCTCCACGATCTCCCGCGCCTTCGGCCCCGGGAGTTCGGTCTTGATCTGCGGCAGTTTGACGGCTATTTCCATAGGCGCCTCCTTGTGGGAAGAAGAGATCATCTGAGGGGGCGAGGCTTCATCGCCGGAAGAGGCCGAAGCGGCCTCACCCGGCGAACAAGTTCGTTCGCTGCATCGTCGGCGTGAACTTATGCGCGAACGCTTCCATAGTGCGAACGTCATCTTACACGATCGCCCTGTCCATTGGCAACGCGGGAGGCGCTTGACAGGCCCGCGGGCCATGGTGCTATGGTAGCGACCGGCGGGAGGGGGGTATGGTCCTCCCGCGATTTCGCAGACGAGGAGGGAGGGATGCGGCTTCATGTGAGGGCGTTCGGTCTGGCTGTTGGTCTGGTGTGGGGGCTTGTGATCCTCGGCGTGAGCCTTCTGGTCGCGCTCAAGGGCGCGGGGGGTGAGCATCTCAGTCGCCTGGGCTTGCTCTATCCCGGCTATCGCGTGACCTATTGGGGGAGCGTGATTGGATTCGCCTGGAGCGTGATTTACGGGTTCATCGCAGGGGCTCTTCTGGCCTGGGTGTATAATAAGCTGTCGGGAGCGCAACGGCGATGAAGGTTCCGCTCGCCAAATTGGCGCACGCGCGTTCGGGCGACAAGGGGGATACGGTGAATATCGGCCTGATCGCCTACAGGCCCGAATACTATCCGATCCTCGTCGAGCAGGTCACGGCCGAGCGCGTGCAGGAGCATTTTCGTGGTCTCTGTCGCGGTCCGGTGGAACGGTTCGAGTTGCCGAACCTGGGGGCGCTCAATTTCCTCCTGCACCAGGCGCTGGGCGGAGGGGGGACCATATCGCTGCGGCTCGATGCGCAGGGGAAGACGTTGAGCGCGGCCCTGCTGCGGATGGAGATCGAGGTGGACGATGAGCAAGCGCGTCGCTTGGGAATCCTCACGGAGGGAGGGGAATCATGATGTCTTTCGATCGTGTGCTCTACCGTGTGGAGAAGGCCATCGCGCGGATCACGCTCAATCGGCCGGAGAAGCGCAATGCGCTGGATCCGCGGACGTTGGAGGAACTGCGGCACGCGTTCGCGCGCGCGGAAGAGGAGGCCGCGGTGAAGATCGTGGCGCTCGGTGGGGCGGGGAGAGACTTCTGCGCGGGACTTGATCTCACGACCTTGCAGCCGGCGGCGGAGCCGGCGGTGTTCGAGAAGATGCGGGATGCCGAACGTCTGGTTCAGCTCTTCCTCCAGATGCGGCGGATGACGAAGCCGATTGTGGCGTTGGTGCGCGGGCGAGCGTTGGGCGGAGGGTGCGGGTTAGCGACGGCCTGCGATATCGTTCTGGCGGCTGAGAGCGCGGAGTTCGGATACCCGGAGATTCGCATCGGGTTCGTCCCGGCGATCGTCAGCGTGCTCTTGCGGCGGTCGGTGGGGGAGAAGAAAGCGGCGGAGCTGATGTTGAGCGGGCGTCGGATCACGGCTGTGGAGGCCGAGCGCCTGGGGTTAGTCACGTTCGTCTTTCCGGACACGGCGTTCGAGCAAAGATGCGAGGAGCGGCTCGCCGAGCTGGCCGCGCAGGGGGCGCAGGCGATGCGCTTGACCAAGCAGATCCTCTATCAGATTGACGGTCTGAGTTTCGAGGCGGCGCTCCGAGCGGCCGTAGATGTGAACGTGCTGGCGCGCTTGACCGAGGACTTCGCGCGAGGCGTGGCGGCGTTCCTGCACAAGTGAGGATCGCTTGAAGAAGCGGCTGCGGAAGGCCAGTGCCTCGGACTGACCCGACATCACGCATGGACCGAGGGCCGAGGGGGCGAGCGTCGGTGCTCGTCATCGCGGCAGATGCCGTCGCGGCCGAACGGCTCTGCGCGCGTCTGGAGCGGCTCGGATTTTCGGCCATTCGATGGGAGATCGAGGCGAATCCCAATGCGCCGCTTGCCGAGGCGCGCCTTGTCCTCGTCGAAGCGCGCGTGCCGATCGAACGCCTCCGATCCTGGATCGCCCGTGTGCGGGAGCACGAGCCGACGGCTCTTCTCCCCATCCTTCTTGATGGGGGGAGCGAGCGGCTGGTGTGGGCGACGGGAGCCGATGATGGCCTCCCGGCGGAGGATGAGGCGGAGTGGGCGTGTCGCGTGCGGGTGTGGGCGGTGGTGAGCGCGCGCTTGGAGCGGCTGCTCGAGGAGCGGATCGCCGAGCGAACGGAGCTGCTGGAGCGCGCGCTCTCGGGGCAAGAGCACCTGCTCGAGGATGTGCGAGCGGCGCGCGCGCAGTGGGAGGCGACGTTCAATGCCATCGCGGATGGTTTGGTGCTGACCACGCCCGAAGGGATCATTGAACAGGCCAATGAGGCACTCGCGCGGTTTGTCGGCCTGCCGCGCGAGCAATGGCTGGGGCAATCCTGTCGCCTATTGTGGGAGCGGTTGGGGCGATCGGGAGCATGCCCGCACGAGCGGGTTGTGGCCACCGGGCGGGCGCAGGAGGAGGAAGTGGTGGAAGCTGCGACGGGACGCACGTTTCGCGTCCTGATGACACCGGTGCGATCGGTGCGCGGAGAGATCTTGGGGGTGGTGCATATCTTTCGAGAGGTCACCCTGGAGCGGCATCTGGAGCGGCAGGCGCGACATGCCGAGCGTATGGTCCTGGCGGGGCAGATCGTCTCCGGCATCGCGCATGAGGCGGCCACGCCGCTCTCGATCATCGCCAACATTGCGGAGGCGTTGTTGCTGGATGTGCCGTCGGAGAGCCCCATGGCGTCGGATTTGCGGCGCATCGTGGCGCAGGCGCGGCGCCTCACGGAGATGTTGCGCCAGCTTCTGGATTTCGTCCGTCAAGCGCCGCCCGCCTTTCGCGAGCTGGACGTGAACGCGCTCATTGAGGAGACGCTCGCGCTGCTGCGGCACAGCTTTCGCGCGGCTCGGATCGAAGTCGTCGCGGATTTGGAGCCGGAGCTGCCGCCGATCCGGGCCGATCGGCATCAGCTCCAGCAGGTCTTGCTCAATCTCTTCACGAACGCTCTTCATGCGATGCCGGAGGGCGGGCGCTTGTGCGTGCGCACGGAAGTGCTCTCGGGCGCGCCGAAGCAGGTGCAGATCACGGTCGAGGATACGGGCGTCGGCATCTCGCCGGAGCATCTCCCGCGCATCT
The DNA here is from genome assembly GCA_002898775.1 of bacterium HR08. Taxonomy (GTDB): domain Bacteria; phylum Acidobacteriota; class Blastocatellia; order HR10; family HR10; genus HR10. The sequence continues at coordinate 44,750 of BEHK01000004.1, forward strand.
TCGATTTCTTCTTCACCACGCGGGCGGATCGAGGGGGGACTGGGTTGGGATTGGCCATCGCGCGTCAGATCGTCGAGGCGCACGAGGGGACGATCGAGGTGGAGAGCGCGCCGGGGAGGGGAACGCGCTTCCGCGTGCGAGTTCCGCTGCGCGTGGAGCCGGTCCGGGTCGAGGGCGTGGCCGAGGGGGCGCCTTGCGCGCCAGCGGAGGACTCGGGCACACTTTCCGAGTGAAGCCATGGAACGCGTGAGCGTCCTCATCGTCGAGGATGACGTGCCGCTCGCCGAGGTGCTCGCGCGCTTTTTGCGCAAGCAGGGATTTGAGGTCGAGACGGCGGCGGATGCCCGGACGGCCCTGGAGGCGATGCTCGAACGTGTCTTCGACATCGTCCTGAGCGACATTCGACTCCCGGATCGCTCGGGGATCGAACTGCTGCAGGAGATCAAGCGCGCGTTTCCGGCGACGATCGTCCTCATGATGACGGCCTTCAGCTCGATTGATTCGGCGGTGGAGGCCGTGCGCCTGGGAGCAGATGATTACCTGAGCAAGCCGCTGCAGCTTGAGGATGTGAGGATGCGGATCCAGCGCGCCCTGGAGCGGCGGCGGTTGGAGACGCGCGTGGCCGATCTGCAGCGGCAACTCACCGAGCGCTATCGCTTCGGCAACATCATCGGCAAGAGCAAGCCGATGCAGGAGCTGTTCAAGGTCCTGGAGCGCGTGGCGCGGTCTTCGGCCACCGTGTTGATCGTGGGGCGCACGGGGACGGGGAAGGAGTTGGTCGCTCGCGCCATTCACTACAACAGTCCGCGCGCGAAGGGGCCGTTTGTGGACATCAACTGCGGCGCGCTGCCGGAGGAGTTGCTGGAGAGCGAGCTGTTCGGTTATGTGCGCGGCGCCTTCACCGGGGCCACGGAGTCGCGGCCCGGACTGTTCGAGGTCGCGCACGGGGGCACGCTCTTTCTGGACGAAGTGGAGGCCTTGAAGCCGGAGCTGCAGGTGAAGCTCTTGCGCGTGTTGCAAGAGAAGGTGATCCGTCGCGTGGGCGGGCGGGAGAACATCCCCGTGGACGTGCGGATCATCGCGGCCACGAATCAGGACCTGGAGGCGGCCGTGCGGCGCGGGGAATTTCGCGAGGACCTCTACTATCGGCTCAACGTCGTCACGCTCTATCTGCCCGAGCTGCGGGAGC
>BEHK01000005.1 GCA_002898775.1 bacterium HR08
GCGATCGAGCTGATAGTTGTAGGCGTCCATGAAATGCATCCCGGCGACCATGAGCGTGCGATAGGTGAGGCGTTCCTCGTTCTCCCCGCGCCCGATGCGTTTATCCACAAGCCCTTCCAAGGTCCGGAGGAACTTCAGATAGGTCAATCCCGGTGGGGCCGCCTCGGGCCGGAAGAAGCGCCGGAGGGTGACGTAGGCCAGAAGAGCCCGCCCCCCTCGGGACGGAACGCGCGCGATCCTCGGCGCCCATTCCCGAAAGGCCCGCAGTATCCCTTCCACATCCACGAAGCGCGTGACGGGAATCGCCGTCTTCGTGCGCGCATCCACAAAGAGATAGGTCGCCAGTGAACAGTGGGGGTGACACGTGAGCGCGATCGTCTCTTCCCCCTGCAACGCGCTCAGAAACTCCGAGAACGAAACGGTACAAGGCGTGGGATACCAATCGTGATAGGTGTCCACGATCCCGGTCTGCTCGGCCAGGTCTTTCACCAAATCCGTGAGCGTATAGCGCATCTGTTGACGCTTCTTCTGCGCGATGCGCCCGGTGAAGGTCACCGGCTGATAGGTGATCCCCGAAGCGACATCACTGTTCTCGATGGCGAATCGCAGAATGCGGCCCACCTCGTGATCGTTCACCCCCCGCGCGACCGTCGGGACGAAGACGATCTTCAATCCGGCTCGACGAGCCGCCTCGACGGCTCGCAGCTTTAACTCCAAAAGCGGTTGCCCCCGTGTCCGGCGATAGATCTCATCGCTCAAGCCGTCGAACTGCAGATAGAGCGTATGGAGCCCGGCCTCGGCGCACCGCTCGGCGAAATCCGGTTCGGTGGCGAACCGAAGGCCATTGGTGGCAACTTGAATATGCGAGAACCCCAGGTCTCGCGCCATCCTCACGGCTTCGAGGAAATGGGGATAAATGGTTGGCTCCCCGCCGGAGAACTGAACGACGCGAGCCGCCACGGGGCGCATCTCGCGCAGCTGCCGAAGCATCTGAAAGACCTGTTCCAGCGGCGGTTCGTACACATATCCCGCCGCGTTCGCATTGGCGAAGCAGATGGGGCAGGTCAGATTACACCGATTCGTCAGGTCAATATTGGCCAGCCCCGTATGGCTCAGATGCATCTGACAAAGACCGCAATCCTGCGGACACAAGACGGCATCCGGCACGGCCGGATTGGAGACCCCTCGTCCGCTCTCGAAGGCCCACTGCTCGGCCTTCAGGTAGAGGCGGACATCGGACCAGACGATGTCCTGAAACGCACCGTGCTCGGGGCACTGCTTCGACATGAGTACCTTCCCCTCATGCTCAAAGAGCCGCGCCGGGATGATTCGGAGACATTCCGGACAGAGAGAGGCGACGGTCTTCGGTAGTCCCGTCGCCAAAGGAGCAATGGGTGCCCCACCGTGAGTCTGCTCCGGAGAGAATCTCACCGGCCTCATCATCTGGAGTGGTCTCATAGGCCCCCCTCCTCGACCACCGTTTCTCGGACGAAAAGAACCCTTTACATGAATCTCCGAAAGCAAATATCGGGCCGAAGTCCTCCCTCTCCTTCGCAAGTTTCCGAGCATGAGTCCATTACCGCTATCTTGGGGATGCGCCCGGGACGAGCTCAAGCGCGGGATTTCCCGCGCCTTTGTGTGAAAAGACGCACCGACCGTCCTTGCCCCCCCGATCCTCCCACAGCTATACTTGCGATCTTCCGAAACCCGGAATGGGAGGCGCCGAACATGTCGAGAGCGAGAAAGGACGCGCCGGAGAGGCTCGAGCTGGACCGTGAATCTCTGCGCATCCCTCCGTTTCCAGCCTCGCGGAAGGTGTATATCCAGGGGACGCGGCCGGATGTGCGCGTTCCCGTGCGCGAGGTGACGCTCACGCCCACCTTGAGTCGCACCGGCGTGCTTCGTGAGAATCCCCCGATCTATCTCTACGACACGACCGGTCCGTATACGGACCCGGAGGTCACGGTGAACGTGCGCGAGGGGCTGCCGCCGATTCGTCTGGCCTGGGTTCGAGAACGGGGCGACGTGGAGGCCGTCGAGGACTCTCCTCAGCGAAGGGCCTATCTGGATCGGCTCCCACTCTCCTCACGACGTCCGCGCTTACGGGCCAAACCCGGCCATCGCGTCACGCAGATGTACTATGCCCGCCGGGGCATCATCACCCCGGAGATGGAGTTCGTCGCCTTGCGCGAGAACATCTTGCGGGAGATCGCGCGCGAATATCCGCAGGCCTGCCCCCCACACCGCGGAGAGCCTTTTGGCGCGTCCTTCCCCCGTGAGATCACCCCGGAATTCGTCCGACAGGAGGTCGCTCGCGGCCGCGCCATCATCCCCGCCAATATCAACCACGTAGAACTGGAGCCGATGATCATCGGCCGGAATTTCCTGGTGAAGATCAACGCCAACATCGGGACCTCGGTCGTCGCCTCCTCCATCGAGGACGAAATCGAGAAGATGCTCTGGGCGATTCGCTGGGGGGCTGACACGGTCATGGACCTCTCGACGGGGAAGCACATTTACGAGACGCGCGAATGGATCCTTCGAAATTCGCCCGTCCCGGTCGGGACAGTCCCCATCTATGAGGCCCTGGAGAAGGTCGGCGGAAAGCCTGAGGAACTGACCTGGGAGATCTTTCGCGATACGCTCATCGAGCAAGCCGAACAGGGGGTCGATTACTTCACGATCCACGCGGGCGTCCTCCTGCGGTATATTCCGCTCACGGCGAATCGCGTGACGGGAATCGTCTCGCGCGGAGGGTCCATCATCGCCAAGTGGTGTCTGGCCCATCACCAGGAGAATTTCCTCTACACGCACTTTCGGGAGATCTGCGAGATCATGGCCGCATACGACGTCGCCTTCTCTCTGGGAGACGGACTGCGCCCGGGCTCCATCGCCGATGCCAATGATGAGGCGCAGATGGCCGAGCTGGAAACCCTGGGCGAATTGACCCGAATCGCCTGGGAGATGGATTGTCAGGTCATGATCGAGGGACCGGGGCATATCCCCATGCAGCTCATCCGCGAGAATGTGGAGAAGGAGATCGCCATCTGTCAGGAAGCCCCGTTCTACACTCTGGGCCCGTTGGTGACGGACATCGCGCCCGGCTACGATCACATCACCAGCGCGATCGGCGCGGCGCTCATCGGATGGTATGGGGCCTCGATGCTCTGCTATGTGACCCCCAAGGAGCATCTCGGGCTTCCCAACAAGCAGGATGTCAAAGATGGGGTGATCGCGTACCGGATCGCGGCTCATGCCGCCGATCTGGCCCGAGGCCATCCCGGCGCGCAACTGCGCGATGATGTTCTCTCCAAAGCGCGCTTCGAATTCCGATGGGAGGATCAGTTCAACCTCTCGCTCGATCCGGAGACGGCGCGCGCCTACCACGACGAGACGCTCCCGTCCGAAGGGGCGAAGCTCGCGCATTTCTGCTCGATGTGCGGTCCACAGTTCTGCTCCATGCGCCTCACGCAGGAGTTGCGCGAATACGCGGCCCAGAGGGGGCTCTCCGTGGACGAAGCGCGAGCGGTCGGGTTGAAGGAGAAGGCTGAGGAATTCCGAAACTTAGGATCGGAGCTCTATCTCGCCCCTTGAGGCCCCCCCGCCGCCGGCGCGCTAGGACGCCTCCCCTTCACTCAACTCCTGGTGGAGGGTGACGAGCTTGATGATCTCGAATCGGCGCCGTCGGGCCGGCGTTTGAACGATCACTTCGTCCCCCTCTCGTTTCCCCAACAGGCTCGATCCGATAGGAGAGGAGACGGAGATGATGCCGCGCTCGGGGTCCACCTCATCGCCCAAGGCCAGGCGATAGGTCACCTCTTCTCCGGTGTCCAAATCCAGGAGCGTGACCGTAGAGCCATAGGCCACGCGATCCCGGGGAAGAGCGTTCATGTTGAGCATCGAGAGATCGGAGAGCTGTTTGCGGATCTGCGCGATGCGCGCGCGGACGAACTCCTGGCGCTGAAGCGCCGCCTGATATTCGGCGTTCTCCCGTAAGTCGCCGTGCGCCAGGGCCTTCTGCAACTCCTTCGGCAGCTCAAACTTCAATTCGTTCTCCAAAGTGCGCAGCTCCGCTTCAAGCCGCTCCTTGAGTTTCGCGAGCACGTTCGTCCCTCCTCCCGCTGCTGGATTTTTCACCATAAGTATAGCCGGCTCGCGCGGAAATTCAAGGGATCGTCCACCGCACCCGGTGAAGCGTCAGCGCCCTGCTTGTCGTCCCCGTGCGGCCTTCGCTATAGTAATAGGCGATCTCGGAGGGGCGAGGAAGAAGATGACGCGGGATTCGCTCAACAGGAGGGTGAGGCGCGCACAGCGATCCGCACGCGCCTTCATCTCTGCCGGAGAGGGCGACGTATGGAAGAGGCGCTGACCCCCAAGCAACTGCTCGACATGTACTACTACATGAAATTGACGCGCCTGGTGGAGGAGCGCTTGCAACGCCTCTACCGACAGGGGAAGATCGTCGGCGGTCTCTATCGCAGCCTCGGGCAGGAGGGCGAGTCCGTCGCCAGCGCCTACGCGCTGGAGGAGGGGGACTTTCTGGCCGTCATGATCCGAAACCTCGGCGCGCTCTTTGTGCGTGGCGTCCGCCCGTGGGAGATCTTCACGCAATATATGGGCAAGGGGACGAGCCCCACGCGCGGCAAGGATAACATCGTCCACTTCGGGAGCGTGGAGCGCGGCCTCATTCCCCCGATCAGCCACCTTGGCGACCTCATCCCGGTGATGGCGGGAATCGCCCTGGCCTCGAAGATGCAGCGAAAGCGATCGGTGGCGCTCACCTATATCGGTGATGGAGGGACCAGTACGGGAGCTTTCCACGAGGGCTTGAACTTCGCCGCCGTCCTCAAGCTGCCTTTGATCGTCATCGCCGAGGACAACGGCTATGCGTACTCCACACCCAAACATAAGCAGATGGCCATCGAGAATATCGCCGATCGCGCCATCGGATACGGGATCTTCGGAGAGACCGTGGATGGCAACGACGTCATCGCCGTGTATCAAGCCACCCGCCGCGCCATCCGCCGAGCTCGCGAGGGACTGGGGCCTACGCTGCTCGAGGTCAAGACCTTTCGCATGCGCGGTCACGCCGAGCACGATGACGCCTGGTACGTGCCGCGCGAGCTGCTCGAATACTGGCAGAAGCGAGATCCGATCCTCCGATTGGAGACCTATCTGAAAGAGCACGGACTGGCCGATGAGACCACGTTCGAAGAGATCACTCACCGCATCGAGCAAGAGATCGAGGCCGATCTCCGATACGCCGAGGAGTCGCCGATGCCCGATCCGCAGATCGCCCTGGAAGGCGTCTATGCCGAGTCCCCTTCCGTCTCTGAGAGTCCTTCGATCTCCCGCGAATCGGAGGTGAAGGCCCGATCCTAGGAGGCGCATTCGCGTATGCCCGTGCTGACCTATCTGGAAGCCATCCGTCAGGGACTCTGGGAGGAGATGGAGCGCGACGAGCGCGTCTTCCTCCTCGGCGAAGACATCGGCGTCTACGGAGGCGCCTTCAAAGTCACCGAGGGATTCCTGGAGCGCTTCGGCGAGGAGCGCGTCATTGATACGCCGATCTCGGAGGCAGCCATCGTGGGCGCGGCTATCGGCGCTGCCCTCGTGGGCTTGCGTCCGGTCGCCGAGATGCAGTTCATTGATTTCATCTCCATCGCCTTCGATCAGCTCACGAACTTCGCCGCCAAGTGCCGATACCGATGGGGAGCGGCCGTCCCCATCGTCGTGCGCGGCCCCTGTGGAGGCGGCGTGCACGGCGGTCCCTTCCACTCGCAGAATGTCGAGGCCTACTTCTTCCACACGCCCGGACTGAAGATCGTGGAGCCGGCTACCCCCTACGACGCCAAGGGATTGATCAAAGCGGCGATTCGAGACGATGATCCCGTGCTCTATTTCGAACACAAGTATCTCTACCGCCGCATCCGAGGGGAGGTCCCCGAGGGTGACTACATCGTCCCCATTGGCAAGGCGGATGTGAAGCGTCCGGGTCGCGACGTCACCATCCTGACCTACGGATGGATGCTTCACAAGTCGCTCGAAGCCGCGGAGATCATCGCCTCCGAGGGCATCGAGGTCGAGGTCGTGGATTTGCGCACGCTCCTGCCTCTGGACGACGAGACGATCCTCAGCTCGGTCGCCAAAACCGGTCGCGCCGTCATCGTGCACGAGGACACGCGCACGGGGGGAATCGCCGGGGAGATCGCCATGCGCATCAACGAGCGGATCTTCGAGTATCTGGAAGCGCCCGTCGTGCGCGTCACTGCCCCAGACACACCGATCCCTTTCAGTCCCCCCCTGGAGGAGTTCTTCCTCCCCCAAGTCGAGGAGATCGTACAGGCCGTCCGATGGGTCGCCAATTACTGATCCGAAGCAGAGACTCGTGGGAGCGCGCCGGCGCGCTCCGAAGGAGGTGTCCATGAAAGTCGAAGTCATCATGCCGCAGATGGGTGAGAGCATCGCCGAAGGAACGGTCACGAAATGGCTCAAGAAGCCGGGCGATTACGTCCGCCGCGATGAGCCGCTCTTTGAGATCTCCACCGACAAAGTAGACGCCGAGATCCCCTCGCCGGCCGAGGGCGTCCTCGCCGAGATCCTCGTCCAAGAGGGCGAGACGGTTCCCATTCAGACCGTCGTCGCCCGTATTGAGACGGATAAAGAGGCCGTCGAACCCGCGCCGCGTGAGACGAAAGCGCCTATCGCCCAGGCCGAGGAGACGACTCCCGCGAAAGCCCCGACTCCGGAACCCGTGCGCGCAGCCCCACCGCCTCCCGAAGAAGAGCCCTCGCCCATGCGCGAGGTCATCATCCCGCCCCTCCCTTGGGAGAAACAGAAGAAGGAGATTCGCCTCACGATCCCGGCCGAGCGCGTCGCATCCGGGCGAAAGGCCGTACGCTCATCCCCGGTCGTCGAGAAGCTGGCGCAGGAGTACGGTCTCGATCTCACGCAGATCGAGGGGACGGGACGTGGCGGGCGCGTCACCAAGCGCGACGTCTTGCGATACCTGGAGGAGCGCGCGGCTGCTCCGGAGGGTCAGGCGCGCCCGCAACCGGTCGAAGTCCCCTCACCGCAGCAGCCTGAGCCGGAGACGCCCCTCTATCCCCCCTATCTCCCCGGCGAGCGCGTCGAGATCGTCCCCATGAGCGTCATGCGGAAGAAGATCGCCGAGCACATGGTCTACAGCAAGCGCGTCGCTCCCCATGTGACGACCTTCTTCGAGATCGACATGACGCGCGTCAGCCGACTGCGGGAACAACTCCAGGCGGATTTCGAGCAGCGGCATGGCGTCAAACTCACCTACCTGCCCTTCATCGTTCAGGCCTGTGTGAGCGCGCTGAAGGCCTTCCCCATCCTCAACGCCTCGATCGCGGGTGACAAGATCGTCTACAAGAAGGACATCAACATCGGCATCGCCGTCGCCCTGGATTGGGGACTCATTGTCCCCGTCATCAAGAACGCGGATACATTGAGCTTGGTCGGACTGGCCAAGGCCGTTCACGACCTGGCCACGCGCGCTCGGAACAAGCAACTGAAGCCGGAGGAGGTCCAAGGAGGGACGTTCACGATCACCAATCCCGGCGTCTTCGGTTCGCTCTTCGGAACCCCGGTGATCAACCAACCGCAGGTGGCCATCCTCGGCGTCGGTCGCATCACCAAGCGTCCCGTCGTCGTCGAAGACGATGCCATCGCCATTCGGGCGATGGCCTACTTCTCCCTCTCCTTCGATCATCGGCTCATTGATGGGGCCGTGGCCGACCAATTCATGGCGCACGTGAAGCGGACGCTGGAATCGTTCGAACTGACAGGAATCTGATCATGCGCGCGTCAGACCGCCCGAACCTCGAAGGGGTCTCTCTCGGAGAGAGGGAGCTCCGAAGGACTGCGGTCGAGAGCTTCGGCTCGGCACCGCCTATTGGTCACGTCCGACGCCTGGGGCTTGTCGAGTATGAAGACGGGGTGGAGGCCCAACAAGCGTTGGCGACGGCGCGAAAAGCCGATCTCATTCCCGACCAATTGCTGTTGCTCGAGCACCCGCACGTGGTGACGATCGGTCGGCGAACCCGCCATCTGAGCGCGGCCCTGAGCGACCATTTCCGCGTTCCCCTCGACGTGCTCGCTCACCTGGACGTCGAGGTACAGGAAACGGATCGAGGAGGCGCCCTCACCTATCACGGACCTGGGCAGCTCGTCATCTACCCGATCCTGAAACTCACCGGACGACGCCGCGACGTCCACCGCTACCTGCGCGATCTGGAGGAAGTCATCATCCGCGCGCTCGGTGATTTCGGCATCTCGGCCGGGCGCTTTCCCGGACAAACGGGCGTGTGGGTGGGGGAGGAGAAGATCGCCTCCATCGGCGTCCATCTCTCGCAGTGGGTCACGACTCATGGCGCGGCGCTCAATGTGAATACGGATCTCCGCTTCTTCGACCTCATCGTCCCGTGCGGGCTGAACGGCGTGCGCATGACCTCGATGGAGCGCGTGCTCGGATCGCCCATCCCTATGGACCGCGTGCAGGAGCGCGTGATCGCCCATTTCCAGGAGGTCTTCGAGTGCCACCTCCTCGAACGCCCCGTCGAGGCTGAATCCGTCCAGGTCCTCCTCCGTACGCCGGAGGGACGATACCTCCTCTTGAAACGCGTCGAGCACGAGGGGGGATTCTGGCAACCCGTCACCGGCGTGATCGAACCGGGTGAATCGCCGATCCAAGCGGCTATTCGGGAAGTTCGAGAGGAGACGGGCCTCGATCTCGCGCACGCGGTCCCCGAGCCGAAGAGCCTCCGCGTGACCGACGGCGGCGAGGCTGCGAAGCCCTCTCCGCTGCTGGTGCTTCCCTATGTTCATGCCTTCGCGCTCTCCGAACCGCGCGATCCTCTCCCCTATTTCATTCGCGAGCACTCCTTCCTGGCGATGATCCCGGCCCTGGCCTCCATTCGCCTGAATCCCGCCGAGCACGAGACCTTTCGCTTCGAAGAGGCGGCGGCGGCCCTGGCGCTCCTTCGATGGAAGGGCAACCGTCGCGCGCTGCTCCTGAGCGAGCGCCTGTGCCGCGCCGACACCTCGCCGCGCGATCCTCTTCTGGCGAAGGCGCAGGGCCTATGAGGAGGCGAATCGAGCGGTACCTGGTGGTGGAGATCCTCCCCTATTTCGTCCTGGCCGCTCTTGTCCTCACCGTTCTCGTGCTCGCGAGCCAAATGGCCGAGTTCGCCGAATTGTTCGTGAAGAAGGATGTGCCGCCCTCGCTTGTGCGGACGTTGCTGCTGGCTCTCATCCCGCGAATCCTCATCCTGACGCTCCCGCTCTCACTCCTTGTGGCCGTGATGATGGGGCTCGGACGCTGGCACGGGGATCAGGAGCTGACCGTCCTGCTGACGAGCGGCATCGGCCGACGCCATCTCCTGGTGCCGCTCCTTCTGCTCGCTCTTCCGACGAGCGCGGTGACGTTTCGTCTGGCGGCCTTCGACATGCCGCATGCGCTTCGACAGGTGAAGACGATACGGGCCGAACTGATCCTGCAGGGGATTCGCCTCCAGACCAAGCCCCGCGTGTTCGACGATCGGTTCGCGGGCAAGGTCCTCTACATCGGCGAGATGGACCGGCAGAGAGATCTCTGGCAGCACATCTTCCTCGCCATCGAAGAACAGCCGCCTGAGGCGGAGACCCCACGTGAACTCACACTCATCACGGCCACGCGGGGCCGATTGGAATTGGGTCGGACGCCTGACGGTTCGCAGCTGCACCTGTACGAGGGAGTCATTCACCAACGCCGCCTCACCAGCGATGGACCGCGCTACGATGTCGAAGCCTTCGCGCGCGCCACGATTCGCTTCGATGCACAGTCGCGAGAAGCCGCGCGCCTGCGAACGGAGCCGGACATCGCCTCCTCTTCCGTGAAGAGTCGGATCCAAGAGATGACGCTCCCCGAACTCTGGGCGGCCCGACGCGATCCACTACTCGCTCGGCGAGCCCTCACGGAATTCCACAAGCGCTTGGCCGTGAGCGTCTCCCCTTTCGTCCTCGTTCTCGTTGGTGTCGCCGTGGGGACGACCCGACGACGGGGCGGACGCGGCTATGGGTTCTGGCTCGGCATCCTGTTGGCGGCCGTGTACTATCTGCTGCTGCTGGGCGGCGAGAATATGGCGCGCGTCGGGCGGCTGCCACCTTCGCTCGCCCTCTGGGGGGGGGACATCCTCCTCACGGGGTACAGCGCCCTGAAGCTCTCGGAACGCTTCTCCCTGATCCGGGCGATCGAGCGAGCGGCTGAACGAGCGCGGCTGACCTCAGCGACAACTCCTCCGCTTCGCGTCCAACTGGTCACCCAATGGGATCACCTGCGGGCGCGCACCCGCCGGATCGGACGCGAGGTGCTCATCCGCCTCTCTCGCCCTTTCCTCACGCGCGCGGGCGCGTCTCGCTCCCTCGTGGTGGATTCGATGCGCGCTCTCGGCCACCTCGCGCGCGGCCGTCTTCGGATCGGAGATCGCTACGTCGTGGCGCAGTTCCTGGGTCTCTATCTCACGACGCTCGTCGGCTTGTGGACGCTCTTTGTCATCTTCACGGTCTTCGAGCTCTCGTCTGACTGGGTTGCGAATCAGATCCCCGCCCGTTTCGTCGCCGAGTATCTCGTCTTCCTCACCCCTTCGGTGCTCAGCTACCTCGCTCCCCCCTCAGCGCTGATGGCGGCGCTGGTGAGCATGAGCGTGTTGAGCAAATCCGGGGAGCTCACGGCCTTTCGCGCAGCCGGGATCTCGATCTATCGCGCGTCGGCCCCCATTCTCGCGGCGAGCGCCGTCGTGGCGCTCGCTCTCGCCTTCTGGCAGGAGCACGTTGTGCCACAGGCGAACGTCCGGCAGGAGCTGTTGCGCTTCTATATCAAAAAGGGGCGTTTCCCTTCAGACGCAGAGCGTTCCATGACCGCCCCAGCCATCCGGTGGATGGCCTTCTGGTCAGACGAGGAGGAGGCGACCGCCCGTTCCACAGGCCGCGTGACGAAGATCCCCCCGCCGCTCACGAGCGCTTCGGCCAGTCCGCCCGACCGTGAGCGCTTCCCTCGGCGAATCGTCCGCTTCACCTCTTTCGATCCGGCGACCCGTCGGGCCTGGGCTCCTGTGATCCTCGAATTCTCGCCGGAGAGATTCCTTTTGCACCGTCGGATCGAGGCCGAGGTCGCCCAATGGGATGAACAGCGCGCCGCCTGGCTCCTCTCCCGCGCCTCCGTTTGGGAATTCGACGGCGCCTCTCTTCGGGCCGAGCGCCACCTGGATCGTCTCTGGCTCCCGGACGGGATGGACTCGGAGCTCCTCGCCCATTCTCCTCGGAAACCGGAGGCGATGACCTCGCGGGAACTCCGCGCGCACATTCGCGCACTGACGGAGCGAGGATTGGATCCGACGGATTTCAAAATCGCTCTGGAACGCCGATCGGCCAACGCGGCGGCAGTCTTCGTCATGGCGCTTTTCGGGATCCCCTTCGGCTTGACCTTCGGTCGGAAGGGGGCGCGTCACGCCATCGGCCTCGGGATCGCGATCGGTCTGCTCTATTGGCTCGCGCTCGGGTTCTTCGAACAATTAGGGCGCTATGAATACTTCTCGCCCCGCGCGGCGGCATGGAGTCCCAACGGATTGCTCTCGGCGCTCGGCCTCTACCTCTTGCTTCGGGTGCGGACGTGAGCGGATCACTTCACGCGCTCGATATACGCCCCCTCGGTCGTATCCACGCGGACGATGTCGCCCGGTTCGACAAAGGGAGGAACCTGAATGACCAGACCGGTCTCCAACGTGGCCGGCTTGTTGACGGCCGTCACGGTCGCCCCCTTCAGTCCGGGCTCCGTCTCGACCACGCGCAGATCCACAGTCGGGGGCAATTCGATGCCGATCGGCTTGCCCTGATAGAAGGCGACCTTGAGGCGCAGATTCGGGATGAGGTAGTTCACCGCATCGCCCAAGACCTCTTCATCCAGGGCGATCTGCTCAAACGTCTCCGTGTTCATGAAGTAGTAACTCGTCCCGTCGCTGTAGAGGTACTCGAACTCCTGCTCCTCCAGAACCGCCTTCTCCACCGTATCGGTCGAGCGAAAGCGATGCTCGAACGAGATCCCCGTCCGCAGATTCCGCAACTTCGTCTGCACCATTGCGCGCCAATTCCCCGGCGTCACATGCCGAAAGTCGAGGACCAGACACGGATCCCCTTCATGAACGATGATCATCCCGCGCCGAATCCGCGTCGCTTGTATCATCGCCTGTCCTCCGGAAGCGTGACCCCTCTTCGAGGCAGTTAAAATTAGCGCACGGCTTTGGGCACGGTCAAGACTTCCGCTATAATCTCGCCTTCGGAGTCATCGTCACCGCAGGGTGCGGAGACCATGAACGAGCTCACGCCGGAGGAGTATCAACGGATCGTCGAGCATCTGGGGCGGGAGCCGAATCCCGTCGAGCTGGGGATGCTCGCGGCCATGTGGTCGGAGCACTGTTCGTACAAATCGTCGAAGATCCACCTGCGCCGGTTGCCCACGACGGGCGCGCGAATCCTTCAAGGGCCGGGCGAGAACGCCGGGGTCGTGGATATCGGCGACGGGTGGTGCGTCGTCTTCAAGATCGAGTCGCACAACCATCCGAGCTTCATCGAGCCGTATCAAGGGGCGGCCACGGGCGTCGGCGGGATTCTGCGCGACATCTTCACGATGGGGGCGCGCCCCATCGCCGTCCTGGACTCGCTGCGATTCGGCCCCCTCACCGAACCGCGCAATCGCGCGATCATGGATGGCGTTGTGCGCGGCATCGCCGACTACGGCAATTGCTTCGGCGTCCCCACCGTCGGGGGGGAGGTCTTCTTCGCCGAGTGCTATTCGCGCAACCCTCTGGTGAACGCTATGGCCGTTGGCCTGGCGCGCCCCGACCACATCGTCTACGCTCGCGCGAGTGGTCCCGGCAACACCGTCCTCTATGTGGGCGCCAAGACCGGGCGCGATGGGATTCATGGCGCGCGCATGGCGTCCGCGCAGTTTGACCACTCGGCGTTCCAGCACCGTCCGGCCGTTCAGGTGGGCGATCCCTTCCTAGAGAAGTTGCTGCTGGAAGCCTGTCTGGAGGCCTTGCGCACGCAGGCTATCATCGGCGTGCAGGATATGGGGGCCGCCGGGCTCACCTGCGCCAGTTGCGAGATGGGCGCGCGCGCGCGAACGGGTATTGAGCTGGACCTGGATCGCGTGCCCCAGCGCGAGACCGGTATGTCCGCCTACGAGATCCTCCTCTCGGAATCGCAGGAGCGCATGCTGCTGGTCGTTCGCGCCGGACACGAGCGGGAGGTGGGAGAGATCTTCGCCAAATGGGGTCTGGACGCCGTCGAGATCGGTCGCGTCACGGACGACGGCCGACTGCGCGTGTTCCATCGCGGGCAGCTCGTGGCCGATCTCCCCACCCAATTGTTGGCCGAGGGGGCTCCGGTCTACCAACGGCCCATGCAGCGGGCCAAGACCGGAGACGAAGTGCCGTGGGACACGATTCATGATCCTCCCGCTTCGCTGGAGCATCTGCTCCGCCAGATGCTGCGTTCACCGAATTTGGCCTCGAAACAGTGGGTCTATCGCCAGTACGACCACATGGTGCGCACGAACACGATCCTGCTGCCCGGTGCGGATGCCGCCGTGCTCAGAGTCAAGGAGACGCGAAAGGCGATCGCGTTGACGCTCGATGGCAACGGGCGCTATTGCTACTTGAATCCCCGCGCGGGCGCGCGATTGGCCGTCGCTGAAGCTTGTCGCAATCTCGTCGTGACCGGAGCGGTGCCGATCGCGTGCACGAACGGTTTGAACTTCGCCTCTCCGGAGCATCCGGAGGTCATGTGGGCCTTCAGCGAGGTCATTGATGGGATGGCCGAAGCGTGCGCCATCTTCCAAACCCCGGTGACCGGAGGGAACGTGAGCTTCTATAACGAGACCGAAGGGCGGGGCATCTATCCGACGCCGGTCATCGGAATGCTCGGCGTGATCGAGGGCTTGAATTACGGAGGCGCCGAGCAGAGGAACCGCCCGAAGATCCCCGTGCCCATCACCCCGTGGTTCAAGAGCGAGGGGGATGTCATCGTGCTGCTCGGTCGCACGGGCGATGATCTGGGCGGGAGCGAATATCTGGCGTGGATCCACGGACTCGTCGGCGGGGACGTGCCCGCGCTGGATCTGCACCTGGAACGAGCCGTCCAACAGGCGTGCTTGATGGCCATAGCGGAGGGGATCATCAAATCTGCCCACGATTGTTCCGACGGCGGCCTGATCATCGCCCTGGTCGAATGTTGCTTCTCCAGCCACCGGCGAGAGGCCATCGGCGCCGATCTCATCCTGACGACCGAAGGCGTTCGATCGCCGATCGCGCTGCTCTTCAGCGAGACGCCCTCGCGCATCGTGGTGACGGTTGAGCCCGATCATCTGACCGCTCTGGAGCGCATCGCGCAGCAGTTCCACATCCCCTACGCCATTTTGGGGCGCGTCGGAGGGATGCACTTCCGCGTCACGATTGACGGGAAGATCGCCATCAATGCTCCGATCCGCGAACTGGAAACCATCTGGCAGAACGTCCTGCCCGAATACCTGGGTCCGTGAGTCACGCTGCGAAAAGACGCTCGCGATTCGCCTCAGCGATCCACGCCTTCGCGATTGGCGACACCCTCCTCCGATGTCCCGCGTCCAAAGAGAGCATCACGAAGAGGCAGAAGAACGCGCCTCAAACGCCCTCGCGCGGGGTGGGTCCAGACGGTTCGCGGAGATCAGAGAGGCCTGGTGGCCAGGGACGGAATCGAACCGCCGACACAGGGATTTTCAGTCCCCTGCTCTACCGACTGAGCTACCTGGCCAGTAGGTCATACAGCTTACTCGGAGAGGAGCGGCATTGTCAACTCGGGCAGGCGCACGCACGATGGGCCGCAGCGTGATGAGACTTCCGCGGAGGAGGAGATGGCGCTCAGAGAGAGCGAAGCGTTCGTTTTGATGACGTACCCGCTTGCGGAGGCGGATAAGATCGTCGTCCTCTTCACCCATCTGTACGGGAAGATTCGCGCCGTCGCCCGAGGGGCACGTCGGCCGAAGAGTCGCTTCGGCGCATGCTTGGAACCCCTGTCCGAGATCTTCGCTTCTTTTTACGAGAAGGAATCCAGGGAGCTGGTCTCTTTGCGGAGTTGCGAGTTGCTGTGCTCCCCATTTGAGCGCGCGGTGACGCCTGAAGGCGAAGCGTTCCTCCACCACGTGGCCGAACTCGTTGATGCCTTTCAACCTCTGGCGGAACCGCAGCCTCCGGTGTATCGGTTGATCCGCGCGACGCGAGATGCGTTCCTTCGCGGCGCCCCACTGCCGGCCCTGGCCGCTTACTTCGAGGCGTGGATGTTGAAGCTGGGCGGCTTCTTCGCCGCCCTGGAGGCGTGCGCGGCCTGTGGGCGCGCCCTGCGTCCGGAGGAATCCCTCTGGATCACGCGCGAGGGTACCCCTCGATGCGAGCGGTGCCGCCCGCCTCTGGGCGGTCACGTGGTTGCTCCTTCGCTGCGCCGCCTCTTCGCCGAGATGCTCAAGCGCCCTCCGGGCGAATGGGCGTCCCTGCCGACCTCGAGAGAGACGGCGCAACTGCGCCACGTGCTCCGACAACTCCTTCGCGATGTCCTTGAACGTGAATTGAGGACCGCGTTATTATTGGACGTTTCAAATTCGAGGACGTGAAGGAAGATGGGATGCCGCGCATGAGGCATGTCCTCGAGAATACGCGAAGAATGTCTGCGGAGAGGGAGCGACTATGGGCAAGTACGTGTATTTCTTCGGGAACGGTCAGGCGGAAGGATCAGCGCGCTTGAGGGACTTATTGGGAGGGAAGGGGGCCGGCCTCGCTGAGATGACCAATGCGGGATTGCCGGTTCCTCCAGGATTCACAATCACCACCGAAGCCTGTCGGATCTTCTACGAGAACGGAGGCCGCTTGCCGGCGGAGATCGAGGAGGAGATCGAGCGCGCCTTGCGGCGGCTTGAGGAGCTGCGCGGGGAGCGGTTGGGCGACCGCGAGCGACCGCTGTTGGTCTCGGTGCGCTCCGGCGCCAAGTTCAGCATGCCGGGGATGATGGATACGATCCTGAACCTGGGCCTGAACGATGTGACCGTTGAAGCCCTGGCCCGCCGCACGCGCAATCCTCGCTTCGCCTATGACTGTTATCGCCGATTCGTCCAGATGTTCGGCAATGTCGTCCTGGGCGTGGAGAAGAGGAAGTTCGAGGAACGGATCGAAGCCAAGAAGAGGGAGCGCGGCGTTCACCATGACACGGAGCTGACGGCCGAGGATCTCAAGGCATTGGTGCGCGAGTTCAAACAGCTCATCAAGGAAGAGACCGGCGGAGATTTTCCTGAGGACCCGCGCGAGCAATTGGTTCAAGCTCGCGACGCCGTCTTCCGCTCTTGGAACAACGAGCGCGCGATCACGTACCGGCAAATTCACAACATCCCGCACGATCTCGGAACGGCGGTGAACGTCCAGGCCATGGTCTTCGGCAACATGGGCGAGACCAGCGGTTCCGGCGTCGGATTCACGCGCAATCCGGCGACCGGAGAGAAGGAGCTGTTTGGCGAATTCCTGCCGAACGCCCAGGGCGAGGACGTCGTCGCCGGGATTCGGACGCCGCTTCCCTTGCAGAAGCTACGCGAGATTCTCCCGGACGTCTATCGCCAGTTGGAGGAGATCGCCGAGCGGCTGGAACGTCACTATCGCGATGTGCAGGATTTCGAGTTCACCGTGCAGGAAGGTCAGCTCTTCATGCTCCAGACGCGGAGCGCCAAGCGCACAGGTCTGGCGGCCATCAAGATCGCGTGCGATATGGTGGATGAAGGCTTGGTGACGCCGGAGGAGTCGTTGCGGCTCATCGAAGCGCCCACGCTGAACCAGCTCCTCCATCCCACGTTCGATCCGGTGCGGCGACGGGAATTCCGCGTCATCGGCCGAGGATTGGCGTCTTCTCCGGGTGCGGCGGCCGGACGGATCGCCTTCACCGCGCGGCGCGCGGTCGAGATGCGGCGACAAGGCGAGCGGGTCGTGCTCGTGCGCGCGGAGACGTCGCCCGATGATATCGCCGGCATGCAAGCCTCGGAGGGATTCCTCACGGCTCGGGGCGGCGCCACCTCGCACGCGGCCGTCGTCGGGCGCCAGATGGGCAAGCCGGCCGTCGTCGGATGCAGCGCGCTGGTCATTGACGAGGAGGCGGGCGTGGCGCGCCTGGGCGACGTCCTCCTTCGCGAGGGCGACTACATCTCCATTGACGGGACCACCGGGGAGGTTCTGCTGGGCGATGTCCCCAAGGTCGAATCCGAGATCTTGCGCGTCCTCAATGGGGAGCTGGCTCCGGAGCAGTCGAACGTCTATCAGTACTTCAAGCGCGTGATGGACACGGCGCGCGAGGCCAAACGGCTCGGCGTCCGCGCCAATGCCGATACGCCGGAAGACGCGCGTCTGGCGCGCGCTTTCGGCGCCGAGGGGATCGGGCTGGCGCGCACCGAGCACATGTTCTTCGCGCCGGATCGTCTGCCCCACATGCAGGCGATGATCCTCGCCTCGACGGAGGCGCAACGGCGCGAGGCGCTGGCGCGGCTGCTCCCCATGCAACGCGAGGACTTCGCGGCGATCTTCCGCGTGATGGATGGATACCCGGTCACGATCCGGCTGCTCGATCCACCGCTGCACGAGTTCCTGCCCAAGCGCGAACAACTCATGGTGGAGATCGCCGTCATGAAGGCGAAGGGGGAAACCGAAGGGCTGGAGGAGAAAGAGCGCCTGCTGGCGCGCGTCGAGGAGCTGCACGAGTTCAATCCCATGCTCGGATTCCGCGGCTGCCGACTCGGGATCCTCTATCCGGAGATCACTGAGATGCAAGCCCGCGCGATCTTCGAGGCGGCCTGCCAGGTCGCGCGCGAGGGCGTACGCGTGCATCCCGAGATCATGGTGCCGCTTGTGGGCATCGCCCGCGAGTTCGAAGCGCAGCGCGAGATCATTGATCGCGTGGCCCGCGAGGTCATGCGGGAGACGGGGGTGACCATCTCCTATCTGGTCGGGACCATGATCGAGCTGCCGCGCGCAGCGCTCACGGCCGGAGAGATCGCGCGATCGGCTGAGTTCTTCAGCTTCGGCACGAACGACTTGACGCAAACGACCTTCGGCTTCTCGCGCGATGATACGGTGGCCGTCATCGAGGCGTACATGAAGCGCGGGATCCTGGAGACCGACCCCTTCCTCATCCTCGATCGCGCGGGCGTGGGCGAACTCCTGAAGATAGGCGTCGAACGCGGACGCGCCGCGCGCGCTGATCTGAAGACCGGCATCTGCGGTGAGCATGGTGGCGAGCCGAGTTCCGTCGAATTCTGCCATCGCATCGGGCTGGATTACGTCAGTTGCTCTCCATATCGCGTGCCCATCGCTATGCTCGCCGCCGCGCAAGCCGCCGTCACCGAACTGGCGGCTGTCCTGGAGTGATCCCGGGAGCCGGCTCCCCGCCTTGCTCGGCGCGCATGTGGTACGCGCTCTATAACCTGTCGCTTCTGCTGGCGACCGCGGTGCTGCTGCCCTATCTCGCCATCCGCGCCCTCGTCACCGGGAGAGAGCTTCACCGATGGCGCGAACGCCTCGGCTTCCCGGCACCGCTCCCGCGCGAGCGGCCCGTCCTCTGGATCCACGGCGTCTCGGTCGGTGAGATCCTCGCCGCCGGACCGCTCATTGAAGCGCTCCCTCGATCCTCCCCATCGCCTTTTCACCTGGTGCTCTCCACGGTGACGGAGACGGGACAGCAGATCGCGCGTCGCCGCTATGGGTCTAAAGCGACGATCGTTCGCTTTCCGTTCGATTGGCGCTTCTCGGTCACGCGGGCCTTTGAGCGGCTTCATCCGAGCCTCGTCCTCATCATGGAGACGGAGATCTGGCCGAATTTCCTGCGGGAGTGCGTTCGTCGGGGCATTCCTGTGGTGCTCGCCAGTGGTCGCCTCTCGGATCGCTCGTTTCGTCGGTATCGCCGGTTTCGCCCGTTCATGGCGCGCGTTCTCAAAAACTTCCGTCTGCTCCTCATGCAAAGCGAGGAGGATGCCCGGCGCATGCGTGAGCTGGGCGCTCCCGCCGAACGCGTTCGCGTCGTCGGCAACGTGAAATGGGATGCGCGCCCCTCGGACGAAGAAGTGGCGATAGTGGAAGAGCTGGCGCACCAACTCGGGCTCCCGAGAGAGCGATCGCTCATCGTGGCGGGGAGCACGGCGGCGGGCGAGGAGGCCGTGATCTTGCGCGCCTTTGAGCTCCTCCGCGCCCGGTGCGCGGACCTTCGCTCGATACGCTTGCTCATCGCTCCCCGGCGTCCGGAACGATTCGACGCCGTGGAGGCCTGGCTCCACGCCTCAGGATGGCGGGTCATTCGCCGCACGCGCGCGAGTGATCGCGAGAAGGCGGAACGGGCGGAGGTCATCCTCCTGGATACCCTCGGGGAGCTAGCTGCCGTCTACCGCCTGGCTCACGTGGCGGTGATCGGAGGCAGTTTCTATGTTTCCCTCGCTCACAACGTGATCGAGCCTCTGGCCCGCGGCGCGTGCGTCATCGTCGGCCCTCGATACAGTGATCCCCATTTCCCCGCGTATGCGGCGTGCGTGTGGCGGATCTCGGCGCCCCCGGGACCGGACGCTCTAGCCCGCGCGCTCGCGGACGCGATGGAGCGACTTCTCCGGGAAGAGGACCTGCGGGCGCGCTTTCACGAAGCGGCGCGCGTCTTCCTGGCGCAGCATCGCGGGACGACCGAACGGATCCTCTCGCATCTTGCGCCGATCCTCGTCGAGGCGATGGCGAGGAGACCATGAGCGAATGGCTCTTTCAACTGCCACGACCGGTTCGAAAAGGCTTGGCCTGGCTCTTCAAGTTCGGCGTCGCCCTGCGCCTGGCGCTCTACAAGACGGGATACGCGAAGCCCAAACGGGTCAAGGCCTTCACCATCAGCGTGGGAAATCTCACCGTGGGAGGGACCGGGAAGACGCCGCTCGTCGAATATATCGCGCGACTCCTGCTGTCGGCAGGCTATCGGCCGTCTGTGATCAGTCGAGGATATGGCCGGCGTTCTCGCGCCCCACTTGTGCTCGTCTCCGATGGCACCCGTCTTCGCGCCACGGTCCGGGAGGCTGGAGATGAACCGCTCCTGCTCGCCCGACGTCTCCCCGGAGCTATCGTCGCCGTCGGCGCTCGCCGCTATGCCGTCGCGCGTCACCTGGAGGAACACTTCCAGCCTGATGTCCATGTGCTCGATGACGCCTTTCAACATCTGGCGCTCGAGCGCGATCTCAATCTGCTGCTGATTGATGCCCTGGATCCCTTCGGCGATGATGAGCTTCTCCCCCTCGGACGATTGCGCGAACCCGTGAGCGAGATGGCGCGCGCTTCGGCGATCATCGTCACGCGAGCGGACCATCCCTTTGACCATCTGGCGCTCGAAGCGCGCGTGCGCGCGTTGGCCGGACCGATCCCGATCTTCTACAGCTACCATGAGATTGTCGAACTGCACGCGCCCCTCACCGGCGATCGGCTCCCCCCCCAGAAACTCTATGGACGGGCGATCGGCGCCTTCTGCGCGGTGGGAAATCCCCAGCTCTTCCAGCGCGACCTGGCCCACTACCGCGCGCGTATCGTTCTCTTTCGCGCCTTCCGCGATCATCATTGGTATACCCGGCGAGACCTCGCGCGCTTGTTTCAGGAAGCGGAACAGGCCGAGGCCGAATGGCTCGTGACCACGGAGAAAGACTGGATGCGCATGGAATCGCTCGCCCTTCCGGAGAGACCACCGCTCTACGTCGCTCGCATTGAGGCGCGTGTGGAGGACGCCGAAGTCTTCAGGAGTTTCCTCCTTCGGCATCTCGCGCGATAGGCGCGGCCTTATTTCTTCCGAAGGATCTCGATGGCTCGCTTCAACGGTAGGTCTTCCGCAGGAGGTTGGGCCGGCGGATGCGTCACAGGCTCTTCCGGCGGCAGCTCCTCACGCTCTTCCAATTCCTCCGGGGCTATCCCTCGATCGGGTCGCGGCACCTCCACGGTGGGAACAATCCCACTGGCCGCCGACGTGCTCCCCATAATGGGTTTGCCCGAAGGCGTCGCGTACTTCACGACGGTGATATAGAGCCCGCCGCCGTCTCGCAGCGGGAAGAGCTTCTGCTCCCCCCCAGCTCCGAACGTTCGCTCGCCGACCAACTCACCGCGTTTGTTCTCCAGGATGGCGGCAGCGATGACTTCCGCGGCTCCCGCCGTGCTCCGATCAATGAGCGCGATCAGATCACCGCGATAGAGCTGTCGCTGAGGATCCGCCGTGAAGGTTTGCAGGACGCGCCCCTCTCGCCCGATCGTCTTCGCCAATGTGCCCGAACCGATGAGATAGTTCGCGACGGCCACCGCCTCGGCCAAACTCCCCGTAGCGACGCCGCGGAGGTCCACAATCAACTGATTCACCCCCTGAGCGATCAAGCTCTCCAATTCCGCGCGGATGCGCGCGGATTCCCCCTCATCCAGAGTCGCGAGCTTCAGATAGCCGAGCCCGCGTTCCAGGATCTTCGCTTCGGGTTTCGGACGCGGGAAGCGATCGAGTTGGAACTTGAAAGTCTCCGCTCGTCCCTCTCGAAAGACCCTCACCTCGACCTCCTTGCCGCGTGGTCCGACCAGCAGCTCGCGCGCCTCGTAGAGGCTCATATCGCGCGTCGCGCGCGTCCCGATGTACTCGATGATGTCTCCGGGGCGAAGGCCAGCGATCTCCGCCGGCGATCCCTTCAGGACGGAGACCACGTAGGCATATCCCGCGACCTTGGAGAGGACGAGACCGCTCTCGGCCTCCCCGTCCGAGGTCCTTCCGTTCAAGCGCCGGACCTGTTCCGGTGTCAGATAGGCGCTGTAAGGATCCAGCCCCTCGGCCAATCCGCGCAGGGCCCCCACGCGCACCTTCTCCAAGTCGGGCTCATCCACGTAGTCATTGATGATGCGCGCCAAGACCTCTTGGAAGATCGTCAGCTGAGAATACGGATCGTTGTAGCTGGCGATCACCCCGCTGCGCGGCAACAACCCGCCGATCACCACATAAAGGGCGAGGACGACCGAGACGATCAGAACGCTCACCTTGAATTTCATCGCCATGCGCACGACCCCTCATCTGTTCCTCACCTCTCGACCCCAAGCGGGACAATGGTACACCACGCCGCCGATCTCCGGCAACCGCCCTCGACGACTGATCGGAGCCCCCCGACTTGCATCTCGCCGCCGAAGCCGATATAGTAAAGCGCGCGATATGGGGGGTCCGGGGGCGAACCGGGAGATGACCATAGCCGAGCCGACCACGCTCAACGAACTCTTCGCTCTGGCCCTGCAACGGTACGGATCGAGGCCGGATGTGCTCGCCTACCGATCGGGCGGTCGTTGGGTGACGATCTCCGCCACAGCGCTCGCGGAGCAAGTGCGGACGCTCGCCTTCGGGTTCTACGCGATCGGCGTTCGCCCCGGCGATCATGTCGCGCTTCTCTCGGAGAACCGGCCCGAATGGACGCTCTCGGACCTGGCCCTTCTGGCGCTCGGGGCCGTTGACGTCCCGATTCATGCGACGCAAGCGCCGCCGCAAGTCGCGCACATTCTGCGCGATTCGGGCGCCCGCATCCTCGTGCTCTCGACCGGGGAGCAGTGGCAACGCGTGCGCGACGTCCTCGCCGGCGTGGAGTCGGTGGAGAAGATCATCACCTTCGAGGAGATCTCCGATGGGGATGCTCGCCTCCTCCCCTTCTCACAACTCTTCGAGGCCGGGCGGCGATGGGCTGCGCATGAACCTGAGCTCTATGATCGCCTGCGCCGCGCTGTCGGCCCGAGCGACCTGGCGACGTTGCTCTACACCTCGGGGACGACGGGCGAACCCAAGGGAGTGATGCTCACCCATGGGAACATCACCTCGAACGTCACGGCGGCCTTGCGCGTCCTCGGCTATTCCTCGCGCGATGTCGTGCTCTCGATCCTCCCCCTCTCGCACAGCTTCGAGCGCATGGCGTTCTACAGTTACCTCCACGGTGGCTTGAGCATCGCCTACGCCGAAGCTTTCGACAAAGTGGCCGAGAACCTGCGCGACGTCCGCCCGACGGTTCTGGTCGGTGTGCCGCGCCTCTTCGAGAAGATGCGCGCGCGCATCCTGGAAGCGAGTCGCGCTCTGCCGGGGCTCAAGCGGCATCTCGTGACTTGGGGACTCCGGACGGGGGAGCGCTTCGAACGCGCGCGCCGCAGAGGGGATGCCCCTTCCCCATGGCTCCG
Organism: bacterium HR08; assembly: GCA_002898775.1. Lineage (GTDB taxonomy): Bacteria > Acidobacteriota > Blastocatellia > HR10 > HR10 > HR10. The sequence continues at coordinate 23,304 of BEHK01000005.1, forward strand.
GTGGCAACACGATGTGGCCGAACGCGTGGTCCTGGCGCGCATCCGGGAGCAAATCGGGCTGGACCGCGCGCGCTCGCTCATCTCTGGAGGGGCCGCGCTCTCTCCCGACGTCGCCTATTTCTTCCTCGGTTTGGGGCTGGAGATCCTGCAAGGATATGGCCTCACGGAAACGTCGCCCGTCGTGACCGTGAATCCTCCGGGCGCGAACAAGATCGGGACCGTCGGCCGCCCGATCCCCGGCGTGGAGGTCAAGATCGCGGAGGATGGGGAGATCCTCGTCCGCGGCCCCAACGTCATGCTCGGCTACTACCATCGTCCCGAAGAGACGGCCGCCGCCTTCACCGAAGACGGATGGCTGCGCACGGGCGATGTGGGCTTCCTCGATGCTGACGGATACCTGGTGATCACGGATCGAAAGAAGGATCTGATGAAAACCAGCGGGGGGAAGTACGTGGCGCCGCAGGCGTTGGAGAATCGGCTGGTGGCCAGTCCACTGATCGCTCAAGCTGTCGTCGTGGGCGATGGGCGAAAATTCCCGGCTGCGCTCATCGTCCCCAACTTCGAAGCGCTCCGACGATATGCGGAGGCGCAGGGGATTCCTTTCCGCGAGGCGCACCAGCTGTGCGCTCATCCGAAGATCCGGCGCCTTTACGAAGCGGAGGTGGAACGCCTGATGGCCGATTTCTCTCCCCACGAGCGGGTGAAGAAGATCGCTCTGCTCGAACGCGAGCTGACGATCGCCGAGGGGGAGTTGACGCCGACGTTGAAGGTGCGCCGCCGCGTCGTCGAGGAGAAATACCGCGACGTCATCGAGCGCCTGTATGCGGAATGAGTCTTCAGGAGGATCGCGATGCCGAGCGGGAGGATCACGAAGGCGGCCGTCCTCGGTGCGGGCGTGATGGGATCGCAGATCGCCGCGCATCTGGCGAACGCGGGCATTGCGGTCGTGCTGCTGGACATCGTCCCCTCTTCGCTCACCGAAGAGGAGCGGGCGCGCGGCCTGACGCTGCAGAGTCCGGAGGTTCGCAATCGGTTCGCCCGTCTGGGGCTCGAACGCGCCAAGCAGCTCAAGCCGCCGGCCTTCATGGATCCGGATCGCGCGCGCCTCATCACGGTGGGGAACCTTGAGGACGATCTGCCGAAGCTCGCGACAGCGGATTGGATCATCGAGGCCGTTGTGGAGGATCTGGAGGTCAAGCGTGCGCTCTTCCAACGCGTGGAGGCTTACCGACGCTCCGACGCGATCGTCAGCTCGAATACCTCGGGCATCCCGATCGCGCGCTTACAGGAAGGGCTCTCGGCCGGGTTCCGGCGCCATTTCCTCGGCACGCACTTCTTCAATCCCCCGCGGTACATGCGGCTCGTGGAAGTGATCCCGACGCCGGAGACTTCGCCGGAAGTCGTGCGCACGATCGCTGACTTCTGCGATCGCGCGCTCGGCAAAGGCGTCGTCTTCGCCAAGGACACGCCCAATTTCATCGCCAATCGAATCGGCGTCTTCTCCTTCCTCTGCACGCTGCGCGCGATGTTGGAATATGAGCTCACCCTTGAAGAGGTGGACGCCCTGACCGGCCCGGCCATCGGGCATCCGAAGAGCGCGACCTTCCGAACAGCCGATCTGGCGGGTCTGGATATCCTGGCGCGCGTGGTCGAGAACATCGCGGCGAATGCGCCAGAGGATGAATGGCGCGAGGTCTTCGTCCTCCCCGACTTCGTGCGAGAGATGATCCGTCGCGGCTGGATCGGGGAGAAAGCGGGATGCGGCTTCTATCGCCGCGATCCGACGACCGGGGAGGTCCTGGCTCTCGACTACCGAACGCTGGAGTATCGGCCGCGTCAGAAGGCGCGCTTCCCGGCGCTCGAGATGGTTCGCCCCATTGAGGACGTGCGCGAACGTCTGCGGACGCTTCTGCAGGGCACAGATCGCGCGGGACGGTTCCTCTGGACGATCGTGAGTGAGACAGTGCGGTACGCGGCCCATTGCCTCCCCGAGATCGCCGATGACCTCGTCCAGGTGGACCGCGCGATGCGATGGGGGTTCAATTGGGAATTAGGCCCCTTCGAGACGTGGGATGCTCTGGGCGTGCGCGCCGTCGTGGAGCGTCTGCAGCGAGAGGGGCGCGCGATCCCCCCCGTGGTGCAGGCGTTGCTGACATCCGGCCATGAGACCTTCTATCGCGAGGAGGCCGGGCGCCGGTTCTACTTCGATCCGGCGGACGCGAGGTATCGCGAGGAGGAGCAGCCTCCTGGTCTTGTGCTCCTCTCTGCCCTGAAGGCGCAACATCGTCTCATCCGCTCCAATCCCGGGGCGAGCCTCATTGATCTCGGCGATGGCGTCGCGTGCGTGGAATTCCACTCGAAGATGAATACCATCGGCGCGGATACGGTACAGATGCTGCAGTATGCGCTCGAGCGCCTCAGCGAGGGGGAGTTCGAGGGATTGGTCATCGGGAATCAGGGTGAACATTTCTCGGCCGGAGCGAATCTGATGCTCCTGCTGCTGGCGGCTGAGGAGGAAGAGTGGGACGAGCTGGATCTGATGATCCGCGCGTTTCAGCGAACGAATCTGGCGCTGAAGTACGCGGCGCGTCCGGTCGTCGTCGCGCCGTTCGGATTGACGCTCGGCGGAGGATGCGAGATCACACTCCATGCGCCGAAGGTGCGCGCCGCGGCCGAGACCTACATCGGACTGGTCGAGACGAGCGTCGGATTGATCCCGGCCGGCGGCGGGACGAAGGAGATGCTCCTGCGGATGCTCGAGCGCGCGCCGCGGGGAGACGCGGTGGATCTCCTCCCCTATGTCCGACAGGCGTTTGAGACGATCGCCCTGGCGAAGGTCTCCGGCAGCGCGCACGAAGCGAAGCGGATGGGGCTGCTGCGTCCGAGCGATGCTATCACGATGAATCGCGATCGGCTCATCGCCGATGCGAAGGCGACGGTGCTGGCGCTCGCGCACGAGGGGTATGAGCGCCCGGCTCCTCCCGCGGAGATCCCTGTGCTCGGTGAACCGGGGCTGGCGGCGCTCAAACTCGGCATCCACCTGGCGTGGCGCGCCGGACAGATCACCGAGTACGATGCGCACATCGGACGGAAGCTCGCCTGGGTGCTCTGCGGCGGCGATCTGCGAGCGCCGCGCGCGGTGACCGAGGAATATCTGCTCGATCTGGAGCGCGAGGCCTTCCTCTCGCTGCTGGGCGAGCCCAAGACGCGCGAGCGCATTCGCCACATGCTCACCGAGGGGAAACCGCTCCGGAATTGAGGCGGGCGATCGAACGTCCGCCCCTGGAGTCAGGAGGAAGACGCGATGCGAGAAGCGGTGATCGTCGCAGCGGTGCGAACAGCCGTGGGGAAGGCGCCGAAGGGGACGCTGCGCCACATGCGTCCGGATGACATGGCGGCCGTCGTGCTGGCCGAAGCCGTACGCCGCGTCCCCGGATTGCATCCGGAGGAGATTGACGACGTCATCCTCGGATGCGCCATGCCGGAAGGCGAACAGGGCATGAACGTCGCGCGCATCGCCGCCTTGCGCGCCGGCTTCCCCCACACGGTGCCGGCCATGACGGTGAACCGGTTCTGCTCCTCGGGCCTGCAGACAATCGCGCTGGCGACGGAGCGGATCGCCGCGGGATTCGCCGAGGTGATCCTGGCCGGAGGGACGGAGTCCATGTCGCTCGTCCCGATGGGGGGGTATAAGATCGCGCCCAATCCCTATCTCGTCGAGCATTACCCGGATGTCTACCTGAGTATGGGCTTGACGGCCGAGAACCTCGTCCGCAAATACGGCATCTCGCGCGAGGAACAGGATCGCTTCGCGCTGCGCAGTCATGAGCGCGCCATTGCGGCCATTGATGCCGGGAAGTTCCGAGACGAGATCGTCCCGCTGCGCGTCCCCATCGAGGAGATGGACGACCGCGGCCGCCCGCGCGTGCGGGAGATCCTCTTCGACACGGATGAGGGGCCGCGCCGTGATACCTCGTTGGAGGCTTTGGCGAAGCTGAAGCCGGTCTTTCACGTTGCAGGAACGATCACCGCCGGCAATTCCTCGCAGATGAGCGATGGGGCGGCGGCCGTCGTCGTCATGTCGCGCGAGAAGGCAGAGGCTCTCGGCGTTCGGCCTCTGGGGCGGCTCATCGCCTACGCCGTCGCCGGCGTCCCTCCGGAGGAGATGGGCATCGGGCCGGTCGCCGCTATCCCTAAAGCACTGCGCATGGCGGGACTGAGCCTGGACGATGTGGACCTGATTGAGCTGAACGAAGCCTTCGCCGCTCAAGCCCTGGCTGTCATCAAACTCCTGGAGCTGGATGTGAATAAGATCAACGTCAACGGGGGAGCGATCGCCCTCGGCCATCCGCTCGGTTGCACGGGAGCGAAGCTGACGGCGACCCTGCTCTACGAGATGCGACGCCGAGGCGCGCGCTACGGTATGGTCACCATGTGCATCGGCGGCGGCATGGGCGCAGCCGGAATCTTCGAGCGCCTGGAATGAGATCATAATGGCGAGGGGGGGACACTCTATGACGAGACCTGAAGACGAGCGGATCAAAGGCGGCAGTTTCCTGATTCGCGAGGCCTCGCCCGAGGAGGTCTTCACACCGGAAGATTTCACCGACGAGCACCGGATGATCGCGCGCACGGCTGAAGAGTTCATGGAGCGCGAGGTGGTGCCCCAGGCTGAGCGGATCGAGCATCAGGATTTGGAGCTGATGGTCGAGCTGCTGCGGCGCGCGGCCGAGGTGGGGTTGCTCGCGGCCGAGATCCCCGAACGGTACGGAGGATTGGGCCTGGATAAGGTGAGCGCGATGATCATCTCCGAGAAGCTCGCGGCCAACAGCTCCTTCGCCGTCTCTCATGGCGGGCATACGGGGATCGGCACGGCGCCCATCGTCCTCTTCGGCACGGTGGAGCAAAAGCGGAAATATCTCCCCAAGCTCGCCAGCGGCGAATGGTTCTCGGCCTATGCCCTTACCGAGCCCGAAGCCGGATCGGATGCGCTGGCCGGCAAGACGCGCGCCGACCTCGCTCCCGACGGCCGCCATTATCTGCTGAACGGCTCGAAGATGTGGATCACCAATGCCGGATTCGCCCACATCTTCATCACCTTCGCTAAGGTCAACGGCGAACATTTCTCCTGCTTCATCGTCCATCGGGATACGCCGGGGCTGACCATCGGCCCGGAGGAGAAGAAGATGGGCATCAAGGGCTCCTCGACGCGAGCCCTTCTGTTTGAGAACGCGCGCGTGCCTGCCGAGAATCTGCTCGGCGAGATCGGCAAAGGGCACAAGATCGCCTTCAACGTCTTGAACCTCGGCCGACTTCGGCTGGGCGCCAGTTGCGTGGGGGGGTGCAAGATCGGTCTGACGGCGGCTCTTCAATACGCGAAGCAGCGTCGCCAGTTCGGCCGTCCCATCTGCGAATTCGGCCTGATCAAGCAGAAGCTCTCGGAGATGGCCATTCGAACCTGGGTGGCTGAGAGCGCCGTCTATCGCACGGCGGGCCTCATTGACGCCGCGCTCTCGGGGCTCGACGAGGATGACCAACCGGCGCGTATGCGAGCCGTCGAGGAATACGCCATCGAGTGCGCGATCAATAAAATCGTCGGGAGCGAGTTCGCCGATTACGTCGCCGATGAGGCCGTCCAAATCTTCGGCGGGAATGGCTACAGCGCCGAATACCCCGTCGAGCGCTACTATCGCGATGCGCGCATCAACCGCATCTTCGAGGGGACGAACGAGATCAATCGCCTGCTCATCACGGGGATGCTCCTGCGGCGTGCACTCTCGGGCCATTTGCCGCTTCTGCCGGCCATCCAGCGGACGATGCACGATGTGCTCGCTCCATCGGCGCCCGAGCTCGAGAGCGAAAGCCCGCTGGAGCGCGAACAACGCCTCGTCGCTCAGGCGAAGAAGATCGTGCTCCTGGTCGCCGGGGCCGCCGCGCAGAAATATCGCGAACGCTTGACCGAAGAGCAGGAGATCGTCGGTGCCATCAGCGACATGGTCATCGAGGTCTTCCTCATGGAGAGCGCCTTGCTGCGAGCCCTGAAGCTGAGCGCGCGGCGCGGTCCGGAATCCTGCGCCGTTCAGCAGGACATCGCCCGCACGTACATTCACGATGCGATGGGGAGGATCGAGGTGCTCGCCCGCCAGGCCGTGAGCGCGCTCGCCGAAGGCGATGAACTGCGCCTGCAGTTGGCGGCCCTGCGCCGCCTGTCCAAGTTCACCCCGATGAACACCATCGCCGCTCGACGCCGGATCGCCGACGCGCTCATCCAAGCCGGACGGTATATGTTGAGCGAGTGAATCGCTCAGTCGCTCGACATCCCTCAGGGATTTCGCGCTCCGGGTGGCTACCGGAAAGGGAATTGGCTCCTCAGGGAGGACTCGAACCTCCAACCCGCCGGTTAACAGCCGGCCGCTCTGCCAATTGAGCTACTGAGGAGCACTACGGGAGGTAGCGTAGCAAAACGGACGCGCTTTTGTCAATGGTCATCTCGTTCAACAGGGCCACAAGCTCAATCCCACAGTGATAGCGCGGAGAATACGAGGGAGCGTGAACCCGCCCCCTCCCGGCGCGCGAATAGGAAGAAGCGCTTCCCTGCGCGTTTTCACGGCAGAACGAGGCGATCGCGCCTCACCTCAGGCCTGATCCACGGGTCGCTCGTTCGCGCGATCATAGCTCCAACTCACCTCTCGCCGTCACCGGCACATTCGTTCATACGGCTCGATACCCGCATCGAGCAAGGGATGCCCCTCGCTCTCGGCAGGACTCCTCCCGATCCGCCTCACCGCAAAGCAGCCTTAAGGACCTCCGTCTTCGTCCCCCTATCGGTCGTGATGTGCCTGACGAAGTAGAGGAATCCATCGCGTCCCACCGCCTGCAAACTCCCCCAATCATCCCCAACCGGGATCGGACGAACGTGCGCTCTATCTGGCGAAAGGAGATACAGCGCATAGGTGAACGGGCGATGAATGACCCACGATCCCCCCTTTAGCTCGCGCTTCTGCCACTAGCTCTCCTGCGTCACTACGGCCAGAAGGAAGCTGCCATCAATGAAGGCGAAGTGATCCACTTCCACCCTCCGACGGACTCTCCACGATCGCCTCAGCTGCGTCTGGAGTTCCCCTAAGTCTTCTTCTTCCCACCTTCCCGCCTCCAGGGCGCATCGCCGAAGCCGCAAGGTCCCCGGATCGAGCCAGAACAAGTCCTGGCCTCGGACGATCAACCGCTGAGCCCGCGAGATCGCACGCCCGATATCCGCCGACCCATCGCCCGGGATCGTGGCCAGCACCTGCCCATTAGCCCCGATCCGATAAACCCACATGCGGGCTTCGGAGGTCCCAGCCTGTCCAGATGCCCTCACACCGACCAGAAACACTTCCCCGCCCTCTGCCGGTTCCACGGTCCAGGGGATGAACTCAGGCACCTCGAAAGAACGACGCAGACGCCCTTCGGCATCGAAGATGAGCCCGCGCGTGACCAGCCTCCACGGCGTATCCGACGCCCCACCGATGACCACCAGCTCGCCACTAGGAGCAATGCGAAAATCTAGGAACCCCTGCAGTTGCTGCTCCCTGGCCCACAACTCGAACACACGCCCTCCATCCGGCCGAAGCTTCACAATCACCTTCGGAGAACCCCAGTATAGCATTCCCGCGCGGTCAACCTCCAGATAGAAGTGACGGAAGTTCTCCGCAAGCACCCTTCGCTCAACGACCACCAACTCCTGAGGAGAGGCGTGCGGCCACGCTCGACCTCCGAACACCATGAAAATCAACAGCACACGTCTCCACATGCCTGTGCCTGACATAATCCCCTCCCTCACATACCCCGGAAAACCGACTCCCTGTCAAGATCGGTCCCGGAGGACAAGCAATGTCGCGATCATCTTCAGCCCACAACTCCCGCACGCTGTTGTCCTCAGCACAGAACAGTAAGGCACAAAGATAAAGATCCTGCCAGCATTGTCTATTTCCGATGGGGAACACCACCCGGCAAAAATAATTCGTGCACCAAACCTGCACGCACGTTTGCTCCCCATCTCTGGAGGGACAACACAAAGTATCAGACGAGCGTGCGGTGTATGTGGAAGTGTATCCACAGCCTTCTTGAAGCGTTGCCGATTCGGAAGAAGAAAGAGCCCGCAAGACTGTCGCCGACGGAACCCACCCGATAGATTGAGCCGCCAGGATCACCCCGATGGCCACGCCGCGCCGGAGAAGCTCCCGCTTCATGCTCATGGCGTCAACCCCCTCTCGGCCATGTTGAACCCACCTTTGAGCTTTTCAGGCAGCTCCAATTATACTGTCTGTCAAGCCCGTTTCTCATGGGCGGCGCGGGCCGACAATCAATCCTCTCCCATATGGTCATGCTCACGACACCGTCTCACGATGGAAAGCAGCGCGGAGTAGGATGGCTCGTCTTCCCGGAGAGCACCGGAGTGGACCCACAAGATGATCCCGTGAGGCGAGACCACAACGGCTTGAGGGATCGCCGTGACGCGATAGGCCCTCCAGAGGGTCCGATCTGGAACGGAGGCGATCTCGAAGTCCCGAGCATGGCTTTGAGCCCATGCGGCTGTCTCTTCGAGAGGGTCTAAGGAGATCCCGAGGATGTCCCAACATTCCCGATTGATTTCGCCAGACAGTCGTTCCCAAAGGGGGAAGTGTTCCTCACAGACTCGGCACTTCGGTGAGAAAAACAACAGCACACACCCCTTTCGACCGGGAACAAAAATTTTCCGACCGTTGAGCGTCACGGCCTGAAACGAAGGGACCCGATCCCCCACCAAAGCCCTCGCGGGTCCGGATAATCCACCTCCGACCTGCTCAAGCTCGGCCCGCAATCTCAGATTCTCTCGTAATAAGGCGACCGAGAAAAGGAGCGCCAGGAATGCCGCTGAGCATGCGATCGCCAAGTTGAGGCCGTGAGAGAAGCGAACCTTAATCCCGATCACCGATACGCGCCTCGGTCCCTCCGGATGCTGACCTACCTTTTAAGGCCCCCGCGCAAGCGGCGATCACCGCCCTTGCCCGCAGGACCGGATGGGCGAGCGCTCGCGCGAAGGCCATCGTCCCATAGAAATCTCGCGCGCCGAGAAGCGAAAATGGGAGTTCGAAAGAGAACACGCGCGCATCAACCTCGTAGGCGAACGAGAAATCGCCGACCGTGATGAGGTTCCCCAGCGACACCTCCCCATCGAAGTCCTTCGCCCGATTGATCACCTCCACCGCCTCCTGAAGCGTCAGGAAAGCAGAAGGACTGTTCATGAGGCCATGGAGAACCGACAGGCCCAGGAGAAGAGACGCCTTCACACGATCCGGCTCCAACTTCCGGGTGATTTGCTCCGCTTCGATGAGTGATCTCATCGCTTCGGACGGATCGTCGGAGGCGAACTGACGATGGGCGATCAAGGCCAGCAGATACGCCTTCAGGGAGGGCTTCATCGGCCGCCGCACACGCTCAAGAGCCTCGGCGAGATTTCCCGCACGAATCGCTCTCTCGGCCACTAGGTAGTGAACGAAAGAGAGAATCTCCTGGCGTCGTTCGGGCGAGATCTTCTCCGCGATCTCGAAGGCCTGCTCAAAATTCCCCTTCCGAATGGCGCGGTCCAGAGCGAGGAAGAAGAGGCGATCCCGCACCTTTGGGTCCGTCGCTCTCTCGGCTTTCTCCAAGAGATCCTCGCCACCGTCTGGGTGCGGCGCAAGCGAAGAAGGAGGCCGTGACGCGGCACGCTCTAACGACGCTCGTTCCCCTTGAGGGAAGAGAGCAGCGAGCAGATTCCGTTGCCGTTCGAGTTCATCGGCCAGAGCCGGAAGAAAGCGATGACAGTGGGGCAAGATCACGCTGAGGAAGAAGAAATCTCCACGAGGCCCCCACAGCGGCCCTCGGCCGGCATACCGTTCTGGAGCCAAGAGCGGAGGGATTACACGCTGAAGAAACCTCACGGCCATCTCCGAATCGACGGGGCCACGCCGATATCCCGGCAGAGAGAACATCCGAGGCCCCTCCCCCGTCAGTTGCATGGGGAGCGCAGGCGAGAAGACGTACGCGTAAAGCAGAAGGAGTTCGTTCACATCCCCCGCCCCCTGGCTCGCGACCTGGGAAGTCAAATCGAGAAAAAGGAGATCGGCCTGCGCGCGCGCCTTCTCCCGCAGATCGAGGAGAAACAGCAGTCCCTCCCAATTGAGAAGAGTCCTCATCCTTCTCCTCACCATATAGCCGGCCAAATCCGGATGGTTCTCGATCAACCCCCGCGCGAACTGCACATAACTGACCTGGGCGGACGAAGTCGTCTCGGCCGAAGCCGACCTCTCATGAAGCTCATCGAGCAATCTCTTGGCCAATCCCTCATCGTGCTGCGCGATGCGGCTGATGATCCGCCTCTGCAGGGCGCTCCACTTTCCTCGCCAGTGGTCGTCCTTCGCACCACCTTCATCGCTGAGCGTCTCTTGGAAGGCACGAGTGAGAAGCCCCCGGGCCCTCTCCGGATCCTCGCTTCTGAGGATGTCAGCGATCCGAATGATGAGTTCCAGGCGCTGTTCCCGCCGCTCAATGTCGCGGATCTCATCGGGCAGCAAGGAGAGCGTCTCAAGAGCCGCCTCTCGCGGATTCGATGGCTCTTCTCGCTGTAAAGGCCTCCGACCCCCGCTCCAGATAGTCAAGGTCACGCCGATCACGAGAAAAGCGAGCAGAGCGAGGCAATGCACACCCCTTCCGCACATACGCTCCTCCTCTCGTCATGAGACCGTAGCCGTCCGGCCCAACCTCTCCACCGGACGGAGCAAGCACGCCGCTTCATCTGCGATATCGGCCCCTCTACATACAGGCCCTCCGATCACCGGCGATGCCCACTCGTTTCTTCGAGAAGGCCTGAATGAGGGGAGCGCTCTACAACGCTCTCCAATCTGACAATCCCGCCGCTCGATTCACCCTGTTCCTCAGTCAAGGAGGGTAGGGATCCAGCAGTTGACGACCCGACAATCTCCTCCCCTGATCACCCCATACTCGCCCGTGGCGGGATAGTAACAGTTACACTTTGGAGCCGCCTCGTCGTCTTGCGCCCAAGTGGGGACGGATACCCACAATCCCACAAGAGCCAGCGTCATCGCCAAAAGGGTCCAGGGAGCGAACCATTTCAATCTTTCGCCCATGGCCTTCACCTCCTGCTATGAGCTTTTCAAGCAGCTCCAATTATACTGTCTGTCTGTCAAGCCCGTTTGCAGGAAGCGCCGCGGGGCCAGATCCTCAGCCGCCGGGTCAAGGTGAAAGGCGTTGAGGGTGAAGCGAACCCACCCGCCAGAAGGGCCCGATTCCGGTCGAAGGCCATCGCTCGTCTCAGGTCTCGCCCGCTTCAGACCATTCTTCCGGACGGGTGCGCCAGACGTAGATCTGCCGAGCGATCTCCTGGTCCAGGGCGATCTCCGTCTCCTCGCACCGCAGGACGATACTCGGCCATCGCTGCAAGAGCTGAACGGAAACGCCGGGCATGATCCCCAGCGCGGAGAGCCGCAGCAGACGGGCATGCGAGCGCGTGCTCACATAGGCGACGCGCGCCGTTTCGCCAAGCGCCAGGCGATCGCAGGGCAGGAGGATGGCCCTCACCTGCTCCTCCGCTTGTCGGCAACATTCGCCCTCGGGGATAGGACGTCCATGCGGACACACGCGCGGATGGCCGAGCAGCGTGCAAATCGCCCGCGTGACCCCCTCCGCGAGGGAATGCTCGAACTCACAGGCAGCCGCTTCGGTCTCCTCCACATCCACCCCCAGGACATCGCACATCAAGCGCTCGGCCAACCGATGGCGGCGAATGATCGGAGTCGCCATCGCGCGTCCCTTCGGCGTGAGGCGCAGATGTCCCGAAGGCTGTCGCACGATAAGCCCTTCGCCAAGAGCTCGCTCCAACAACTGATCCGTCACCTCCGCATGAGCGATGCGACGAACGTCTTGAAGGAACGCCTCACCCTGTTCCTCCGACGTCCACAGGGCTTCGAGCAGCTCGCCGAGTTCCCGATCCACCTCCATGCTCGTCCCTCCTTCATGAGAACACGCGAAGAGTCCTCAGGATCCCCCCGAGCGCTCCGCCCACGGCAAAAGCGAACGGAAGGATGAAACCGACGATGGCGAGGGCGCGCTTCCACCCTTGTTCCCTCACGATGACGAGGAAATTCGCCAGGCAGGGGACAAAAAGCGTGATCACGACCAGGCTGACGATAATCTGAGTCGTCGTCAACGCTCCCTGCTGCGCCAGATCGAAGAGCCCGGCGGCTCCGTAATCCCGACGCAAGAAGCCCATGAGGAACACGCGGGCAGCCGCGGCCGGTAAGTGGAGCCAGCCGACGACGAGCGGGCGCACCCCTTCTTCGATCGCTTCGATCCCCGTTCGCGCGCCGAACCGCACGCGATCGAGGAGGAAGAGCGCCAGCGTCGCTCCCAGAAAGAGGGGGACGACCTCGGCCAGGAACCACCGCAAGCGAAGCCACGTCTTCAGCAGGATATTCCGCACGAGTGGGACGCGAAGAGGAGGCAACTCGAAGATGAAGTCGCTGCGCTCGCCCGAGAGCACGCGCGAGGCCAGATGGCCAACGAGCACAAGCTGTGAAGCGACGACGCCAAAGACCGTGAGCATCACGGCTGGCGAATAGGCCGCGGCGATCCCCAGAATCACGCCCAATTGCGCCGAGCACGGCACGCCGAGGGCCAGAAGCAATGTCGCGATCAACCGCTCGCGCGGAGTGTTGAGGATACGGGTTGTCATCGTCGCCATCGTGTCGCATCCGAGGCCGAGCACCATCGGCAGGATGGCCTTGCCGTTGAGCCCCACCACGCGCAAGAAGCGATCCGAGAGGATCGCCAGACGCGGTAAATACCCGCTGTCCTCAAGGACGCCAAAGGCGAGGAAGAACGTTCCGACAATGGGGAGAATGATGGCGAGGGCATACGTCAACCCCATGGAGATGAGCCCGTAGGGACCAACGAACAGGTCATGGAAGAATCCCGGCGGGAGCAGTGACTGGAGCCACGGGACGAGGTAGGCCCCGAAGAGGATCTCCTCCAATACGCCCACGAGCGCCTGAGCGCCCGTGCGGCCGACCACCTCATAGATGAGGACAAGGATCACGAGGAGGATCGGGATGCCCGTCAGCGGCTGACGCGTCCATCGCCCCAAGGAGGAGAGGAACCGCGCGCTCCGCCGCATGAGCACGACGATGGGAATGACCAGTGGAGCAAGAAGCGCGAACAGACGAACGGCCTCGGTGAGCAGTCCGGCTCCTCCTCCAACCCGAGAGCCGAAAAGGAGCTGATGCCAGAGATCGAGCCGATAGGCGCGGAAGAGCGCCCAGGTGGGATCAGCCACATATCGCCGGATGAGCGCACCGAGTATCGTCGCCAGAGTCGGCCACTGAAAGTATCCCCCCACCTCTTCCCACGCCAGGAGCCCCACTCCACCCAGCAACAGCACCACCCAGAATCGAAATGCCGAGGGCGTCAATTCGGACCGCGCTCGTTCCCCGCCCTTCTTTCGGAGAGTCAGGAGAGCGCTCTCCAGAAACCGCGCGCGGGCGCGTTCGAGCTCCCGACAGAGCGATCGCGACGTCGGACATCCCCGACACCCGCGCTCCCACAGATGGGGCACGCGCGCCAGGCGCGAGCGTCCCAAGAGTTGCTCCACCTGCTGCCGAAATCGCGCATCCCCCACCTCCATCCACTCGACGAGCAAGCCCATGGGGAGCGCGGATCCCGCGGCTGTCCCCAGGACCTCGCGCTGCTGCTCCTCGAGCGGATTTCGCGGAACGGTCGCTCGTGGAATCGCGCGCAGCAAATGGCGGATCCCGTAGCCGTAGGTGGCAATGGTCTCGACCACGGGGATTCCAAAAAGTTCGGCGAGCGCCTCGCCATGAACTTCGATCCCACGCTCGCGCATCTCGTCCACCATGTTCAGGACGAGCACCATCGGTCGCCGAAGCTCGACCAGTTGGAGCGCCAGCAAGAGCGTGCGGCGAAGGTTCTTCGCATCGGCGACCTGCACGATGACGTCCGGCTGCTCCCGCAGCAACAGCTCGCAGGCCACGCGCTCATCTTCGGACTGCGGAATGAGGCTGGTGACGCCCGGCGTGTCTATGACCTCGTATTCGATCCCCTCCAGAGACAACCGACCGCGAGAGATCTCGACGGTCGTCCCCGGATAGTTCGAGACCACGGCATAGCGCCCCGTGAGGTGGCGAAAGAGCGCCGACTTCCCGACATTCGGATTTCCGACGAGGACTACTTTCCGCCGCCGCGGTGCCGGTGACATAGCCTGCCTCGCACATAACCGCTCAAGCAATCCTCATGCCGACTGACGCGGTCTCCCGCGGCCACCTCTCCGGGAGCGGTCCTATTTCGCGCGAAGGAAACCTCTTGCCTCTCCCTGAGGAGCGAGCGAGCCGGCCGGAGGATGCCACAAGGATCGGGGCTTTTGCCCCAGTGTGGGGGTATTTTCCCAAGGGACGGATCGGCTGGTTCCCTCTCGACCGTGATCTTCCCCGTCAACTCCCTTCAGAGAAATCGAATGTCCTCACCGGGGGAGCCCGTTTGAAGCCTCCGCGCGGCACGGCGATTGCTATGTGAATTTTCGTGAGGGAGAGGGAATCATGTCGGGAGAGGCATTGGCCCATGAGATTCGTCGCGAGCACGAGAGGCTCGCCGCGCTCGTGCAACGGCTGCGCGAGGACGTGACGGCCCTCTGGTCTTCCTGGGCATCCGCGCGCGACGATCGGCGCACATTGCTGAATCATCTCCGGCGTCATTTCGCCGTGGAGGAGGACGGGGGATTCATAGAGGACGTCCGGCCGCGCTGGCCGCACGCCACCCCACACGTGGAAATGCTTCGCGCCGAGCACGAACGGCCGCGCGCGGCGCGCCGGCTGCGCAGCCGCGTTTTCCTTCTCACCGAACGCTGCAAGGGCTGTCGGTTCTGCGTCGAATTCTGCCCTCGACAGGTTCTGGCGATGTCCGACCGCTTCAACAGCAAGGGCTATCACATCCCTGTCGTCATCGCCGAAGAACGATGCACCGATTGTAAGATGTGCGAGCTGCTCTGTCCGGAATTCGCCATCTACGTCGTTCGCCTCCAGGAGGAGGGGCGATGAAACGCGGGCCCGCAGTGCTGACGGGCGTGCATTTCATCAACGGAGACGTCGCGTGCGCCGAGGGCGCCTTGGCCGCCGGGTGCCGGTTCTTCGCGGGATACCCGATCACGCCGGCGACGGAGATCGCCGAACGCATGGCCGAGCGCCTGCCGGAAGTCGGAGGGACGTTCCTCCAAATGGAGGACGAGATCGCCTCCATCAGCGCAGTGCTCGGGGCGTCCTGGGCCGGCGTGAAGGCCATGACGGCGACGTCCGGTCCCGGCTTCAGCCTCATGATGGAGAATCTGGGCTTCGGTTACATGACCGAGACGCCGTGCGTCATCGTGAACGTCCAGCGCGGGGGGCCCTCGACCGGATTGCCGACGCTGGTGGGGCAAGGCGATATGATGCAAGCGCGCTGGGGATCGCATGGCGACTACGAGACGATCGCTCTGGCGCCCAGCTCCGCGCAGGAGATGTTCGATCTGACGATCGTCGCCTTCAACCTCTCGGAGAAATATCGTCTGCCCGTTCTGATCATGAGCGATGCCGTTGTCGGTCACATCACGGAGCGGGTCATCATCCCCCCGGAAGCAGAGATCCCGATCGTGAATCGAAAGCGGTTCGCCGGTCCGCGCGGGGCGTATCTCCCGTATCTCCCGGAGGACGATCTGGTGCCTCCGATGGTCGCGGCAGGCGAGGGGTATCGAGTGTACATCACCGGCCTCACGCACGACGAGCGGGGATACCCTTCGACATCGCCGGATGTACAAGAGCGGCTCGTGCGCCGGCTTGTGGAGAAAGTGCGGCGAAATGCGCATGACATCATCCGCCTGGAGGAACGCGGGGTGGAGGACGCCGAAGTCGTGCTCGTCGCCTACGGGATTTCGGCGCGCGTGGCCTATCGGGCGATGGAGCTGGCGCGCGCGGCCGGACGTCGGGTCGGTTGGCTGCGGTTGATCACTGTCTGGCCGTTCCCGGAGGAACGCCTTCGCGAGCTGGCGGCCCGAGTACGAGCCTTCATCGTCCCGGAGCTCAATCTCGGACAGATCGTCCGAGAGGTCGAACGCTGTGCCGCCGGACGCGCGCTCACGATCCCCGTCCTGCGCCCCGGAGGCGCCGTTCACGATCCACGGGAAATTCTCGCGGCCATTGAGGAGGCGTTCCATGTCTGAGGAACGACATCCCTTGGATCATCTCCTGCGAGCGGATCGGCTGCCGCACATCTGGTGCCCGGGCTGCGGCATCGGCATCGCCATGCGCTGCCTGGTGCTCGCGTTAGAGGAGCTGAGGATTCCACGGGATCACACGGTCGTCGTCTCGGGCATTGGATGTTCGGCGCGCGTCGCCGGATATGTGCGACTCGATGGATTCCACACGACGCACGGCCGGGCGATCCCCTTCGCGACGGGCTTGAAGCTCGCCAATCCCGACCTGACGGTGATCGTCTTCAGCGGCGATGGGGACTTGGCAGCCATCGGGGGGAACCATCTCATTCACGCGGCACGACGCAATGTGGACCTGACTGTCATCTGCGTGAACAACTTCATCTACGGCATGACCGGAGGGCAATTCGGTCCGACGACTCCACTGGCGGCGCGCAGCACGACGACGCCTTACGGAAACTTCGAGCCTCCCTTCAATCTCCCGGCCGTGGTGGCGGCCAGTGGCGCCGTCTACGTCGCCCGTTGGACCGTCTTCCACGTCCGACGCTTGATCACAGCCCTTCGAGAAGCGATCACCAAAAAAGGCTTCAGCTTCGTCGAGGTCCTCTCCCCCTGCCCGACCGGATACTTGCGCCGCAACCAGTTGGGCGATGCCTTGGACATGATGCGCTTCTTCAAGACGCAGAGTGAGATTCGGCATGGCGCTCCTCCGGCCGAGGTGGGGATCGAGCTGGGGAGGAAGCTCATCCTCGGGAAATTCGTGGACGTGGAGCGGCCGACGTATCATGAGCGCATGAGAAGACAACTGGCCGCATTCTTCACCGAACCGTATGTGGAGAAAGCGAGCGAAGAGGTGGAAGCCAAAGAAGTCGAATCATGAGCCGATGGGAGGTGAAGATCGCCGGATTCGGCGGGCAAGGGATCATCTTGGCCGGGTATCTCCTGGGCAAAGCGGCCGCCGTCTACGATCGCCGCCACGCGACGATGGTGCAGTCCTATGGGCCGGAAGCGCGCGGAAGTGCCTGTAACAGTCAGGTCATCATCGCCGATGAGCCGATCTACTACCCCTACCTCACCGAACCCGATGTGCTGATCGCCATGTCTCAGGAGGGGTATGCGCGGTTCGCTCCGGAGGTGAAACCTGGTGGCCTGCTGATCGTCGAGCAGGACCTAGTCACCTTGGATGCCGCGCGGCTCCGGGAGGAAGGATCAGGAGGGGACATCGTGCGACTTTACACCCTCCCGGCGACGAAGATCGCCGAAGAGCTGGGGCATCGCATCGTGGCGAACATCGTCATGCTCGGCTTCCTCTGCGCGCTCGCGCCGATCGTCTCTCCATCGGGGATGCGAGAGGCTGTGCGCTCCTCGTTTCCGAAGAGTGCGATCGAGCTGAACCTGATGGCCTTCGAAGCCGGATATGAGCGCGGACGGCTGAGCCGATCGGCCGACGATCGGGTATAATCCGGCCGGAGTTCACTTCACAGGAGGGAGAGCCTATGACCCCACTGGCCAAGATGGAAGAGTTCGGGCACGAGGAGGTCATCTTCTGTCAGAATAAGGACGTCGGGCTACGAGCGATCATCGCCATCCACGACACGACGCTCGGACCAGCCCTGGGGGGCACGCGCATGTGGCCGTATAAGACGGAGGAGGAGGCCCTCTTGGACGCGCTGCGACTCTCGCGAGCGATGACGTACAAGGCGGCCGCAGCCGGCCTCAATCTCGGCGGGGGGAAGGCCGTCATCATCGGCGATCCGAAGACGGACAAGTCCGAAGCACTCTTTCGCGCCTTCGGACGCTTCGTCGAGAGCCTGAAAGGGCGGTTCATCACGGGAGAGGATGTCGGCATAGATGTCAACGACATCGAGTACATGTACATGGAGACGCGATATGTCTCCGGACTCTCGCCCGCGCATGGGGGCGGAGGCGATCCGGCCCCGGTCACCGCTTTCGGGGTGATCCAGGGCATGCAAGCCTGCGTGCAGGAGAAACTCGGGCGGGATTCGCTCAAGGGCCTGAGCGTCGCCGTTCAGGGACTCGGGCACGTCGGGTTCAACCTGGCCGCGCGGCTCCTGGAAGAGGGCGCCCACGTCATCGGGGCGGACATTGATCCAGAGAAGGTCGAGCGAGCGCGCAGCGAGTTGAAGATCGAAATCGCCAGCCCGGAGGAGATCTACGACGTGGACGCCGACATCTTCGCGCCCTGCGCTTTGGGCGCCGTGCTCAATGATCACACGATCCCGCGCATGAGGTTCAAGATCATCGCCGGGGCGGCGAACAATCAACTGGAAGAAGATCGGCATGGCGTGGAGCTGCACCGCCGGGGCATTCTCTATGCGCCCGATTACGTGATCAACGCCGGCGGCCTGATCAACGTCTACGTGGAGCTTGAGGGATACGATCGCGAACGCGCCCTGCGCATGACGCGGGGCATCTACTATAACCTGCGTCGCGTCTTCGACATCTCCAGGCGGGAGAACATCCCGACCTTCCAGGCAGCAGATCGCCTCGTCGAGGAGCGCATCGCGATGGTCCGGCGGCTCAAGAGCATGTACACGGGTCAGGCCGTCCACCGCTTCCGATGGGAGATGCGCTGACCCCGGTCATGCGCGCGAGCGGAAGAGAAGCGCGGGGGGAGGACTCCCCCCGCACCGTTTCCGCGACGGTCAATCGGTCACCGCAGCGCGTTCAGTGTGGCCGTGAGCACATCGCGCGCGAAGCTCGGATTGTGGACGCCCAGGCTCCCATCGTGCTCGATCAGCAAGTAGTTCCAGCACGCGCGGATGATCGGATCTGAGGTCGCGAAGACGCGCTGACCATCGGGCTTGTCCCAAATCTCGCCCGCTCGAGCATAGACTTCCTGCCCATCCGCCAATGTGAAGCGGAAGGCGATTTGCCCATGAACACTGAGGATCTCGGCGACCTTCGCGATCTGCCGGCCATCGAGCGGGAAGTTGTCCGTATATTGATCGGTCGCCGGATCCCACTTACGGACGACGCCGATCCGATCGCGAACGGCCAGAATCCGTCGCTCGATCGCGGCCTTGACCTGATCCAATAACGCCTCAATCGGCTTCTGCACGAACTGAATCGTCATGGATGGACCATGGCAGTTCGCGCACACGGTCTCGGACGGCTCGAACGTATGCCCATTCTTGCCGAGCACCAGATGGCACGTCACGCAACTGTCGCTCGTGAAGAGCGCGTGAGCGGACGCGCGATCCACCGTGTCGTTCAGGAAGAAGGAGTTCTTCCCCATGATGACATCGGCTTGCGCGGACTCATGCGGAGCCGTGTAGCGACCGGGATCGGCCGTGTCCCACTGGATGCGACCATTACGCGTATTGTGGCAGGTCATGCAGAGCGCGCCCTCTCCAACAGCCCAGGCGTCGAACCCCGCGGGGAGTATCGGCGTGTTGTCGCGAATGCGCGGCTCGAAGTCCTCCCCGTGACAGGTCCGACACGTGATCGGCTGCACGCGATCCACGGTCAGACCCAGACGGCTGAGATACTCCACATCAGCCGCCGACCCATCTGGTTTCTTGATGAGGCCGGGATCTCCAGCCAGAAGCTGCGGCAGCCAGGCCAGGAAGCCCTGCTCGCTGTGGCAGCGCCCGCAGTGAGCGGCTGTTGTTCCCCGCCGCTCTACGGTCGCCTCCGCGATGGCCGTCTCGCGATTGGCGTGCTTGCTGCGCGCCCACTCGCTGGCAGGGTTCCCCTGTGGCACGGCCGCCGACGAGCGTCCGAGCATCAACGCAACAGCGAAAAAGAGGATGACGCCACAAACGGCGAAGAGCTTCATGTACGATCGCTTCCGCATAGCCGGTCACCTCCTTGACTCTTGTATGCCCGTGGACCATTCCGAAGGGAGAGCCGGTGAAACCTCAGGCGCTCCATGAGGCTTTGGCACTCCATATCCCCGTCCCTCCCTCCGCGTGATGTTCTTTCATCCCATGAAAGAGGGATGCAAATAGCGTGCCATCGCCGAGTGGATGGGAGAGCCGGCGAGAGGGGTAAAGGATCAGCGAGTTAGCCCTTCCTCGCTCGACGACGAACGTCCGGGTTGGGCCTTATTCCCCATCGCGGCGCGTATTTTTTCCCACCCTTCTCCAAGCCCTTCATCCGGAGGCGCGACCAAGCGGACGAAAGACGAGGAAGACACCAAGCCCACAAGGAGCGATCACGAAAGTCCGTGGCCTATCCCCCTTCGCCTTCGCGATGAGGGCGAGCGCAGTGTGCGCACGTGAGAAGCACGGCGTCAGATTCGGCATGAGATTTGCTTCACCGCGAGATGGAACTCTCGAGCGCGCTGAGACCACAGACCGAAGGAGGAGAACAATGAACCGACGACGGACAGCGATCCTGATCATGATGAGCACCCTTGGGCTTGGGCTCGTGACCGCGCTCGCCCTTTCTCAGGAGGGAGGCTTCATCGAGAAGGGACGTCGCCTTTACGTCCGGCACTGCGCGGCATGTCATGGAGTAGATGGGAAGGGGAACGGACCGGCGGCCGTCTCCTTGAAGACACCGCCGCCGGACCTCACGCGCCTTCAGCCGGAGGGCGAGACGTTCCCCATCTACCGTGTGATGAACGTGATCGAAGGCGAGAAGGTCGTTCCGGCTCACGGGAGCCGCGAGATGCCGATTTGGGGGACGATCTTCCGACGAGCTCGCGGAGAAGCCCTGATGCGCTCGGACATCTACGCGCTCGCTCGTTATCTCGAAGCGATCCAGGCGAAGCGCTCACCGTGAGAGATGTCGAGGATGGAGCGCTCCCCAAGGAGGGCGACCGAGACGGGAGGACTTCTGCTCGCAGAAGGGGTCATGCGCGAGGCCATGCTCTATCACAAGCTCACGCCGCAGGACGTTCGATGTGACCTCTGCTGGCACCGATGTCGCATCGGACTCGGACAGCGCGGACGCTGCGGCGTGCGCGCGAACGTGGAGGGGACGCTCTATACGCTCGTCTTCGATCGCGTCGCCCTCCTGACCATTGATCCGATCGAGCGGCACGCGTTCTTCCACTTTCGACCGGGGACCTACGCATTGGCCCTCGCGACGGTGGGATGCAACTGGCGCTGCCGATATTGTGCGAACTACGCACTCTCGCAAATGCCCAAAGGACCACACGGACGCCTCCTCGGTCGCCGCCTCTCGCCAGAAGAAATCGTGAAGACGGCGCTCACGCATCGCTGCCAGAACCTCATTTACACGTACACGGAGCCGACGGTCTTCTTCGAGCTGGTATACGAGACGGCGCGTCTGGGAGCTGCCCATGGGCTCAGGAATCTCATCGTCACCAACGGCTATCTGACGCCGGCGGCGCTTCGGATGCTCCGCCCGTATCTCGATGCGGCCCATGTGGACGTGAAGGGCTTCGATGACCGTCGGCATCGCCAGATGTGCGGAGTCCGCCGGCGTCCCGTATTCGAATGTCTGCGCCGGCTCAAGGCTATGGGTGTATGGGTGGAGGTGACGACCCCTATCGTCCCGGGTCACAATGATTCGGACGATGAGCTTCGCGCCATCGCGGAGTTCCTCGCTTCCCTCTCCTACAGTATCCCCTGGCACGTGACCGCCTTCCTCCCCGCATACAAGATGGAGGACCGCCTGCCGGCAGCGTTTGAAGCTGTGCAGCGCGCTTACATGATCGGTCGCAGCGCGGGCTTATACTATGTCTACTGCCATGACGCGCCCGGCTCGGCCTGCGCGAGCACGTTTTGTCCACAGTGTCGGACCGTGCTCATTGAGAGAGCTGGCTTCACCGTGCTGGCGAACCGAATCGCTCGCGACCGATGTCCGCAGTGCGGTCGGTCCGTGGACGGCATCGAGATGAACCCCGTCCCCCTCTCCCTTCACCACGTCACCGCCTCTTGAGCTGAGCAACCGACGTAATGCTCCCTCTCCGCGCGCTGAGGAGCGCTCTCCAAGCGATGCCCCCCTTCGCTCACCGGCGCACGCTCAGGACGCAGCAGCCGCCATCCGCTCCTCAAGGGGGACGTAGTTGCGGCGCGGGGGGCCGATGTAGATTTGGCGGGGTCGGGCGATCTTCTGCTCGGGGTCCTGCAGCATCTCGAGCCAGTGGGCGATCCAGCCCGCC
>BEHK01000006.1 GCA_002898775.1 bacterium HR08
CTCCTCCAGAGTGCGGTCCTCGGTCGGCGGCGCCGTCTGACGCAGGGGGAGGTGGCCGAAGAGCGCCGGTTGTTCCGACGCGCGTTCGGGCGATGCGGCGGCCGAACGCGCTGAGCGTCGCTTGCTCGCCATAGGTTCTCCCTCCTTGCGGATCTCTGCATCAAGCGCGGCCTGAACGCGCGCCACTTCCGCGCGCGATTCGGAGAGCTCCTGGCCCGTCCCCTCCGAAGCCGCGGGCGCGGAGACGCGCGCGCGGGGATCATCCGCCGCCGGAAAGTCCTCCCAATGCGTCACGCCCAACTCACCGAGATACTGAAGATGCTCGCGGACGTCTCGAATCAACTGGAGCAGGCGAGACCGGATCTCCTCACGGACATCGCTCATCCCCGTTCCTCCGCGCCCTCGCGATCGCCTTCCACACGGGGGCCCCGCGCGATCTGGAGATCGCGTGGGGGGCCCGCGCGACGCCGGACGAGAAGCTCGCGCACGCGATCGAGCAGACGCATGGCCAGCTCGTACTTGGACATCTTCGGCAACTCCACGACGCCGCCCTCGCGATCCATGAGGAAGCCGGCATTCTCCTCCGCCGCGAATCCCGTCTCCGCGCTCGTGGCGTCGTTGATGAAGATGAGATCGAGATTCTTCCCGATGAGCTTCTGTCGCCCGTGTTCGAGATGGGCTTCGGTCTCCGCGGCGAATCCCACGAGCAGGCGCGATCCCTTTCGGCGTCCCACTTCGGCCAGGATGTCGGGGGTGCGTTCGAGCGCGAGCATGAGATCGGCGTCGGTCTTCTTGAGCTTCGTGGGGGAGAACACCTTGGGGCGATAATCGGCGACGGCGGCCGCTTTGATGATGACCGTGGCCGCCTCCATGCGCATGAGGACGGCGCGATACATCTCCTCGGCGCGGCGCACGGCGATCACCTGGGCATCGGGAGGGGGAGCGAGCGCCGTGGGCCCGCTGATGAGCGTCACCTGCGCGCCGCGCGCCAGTGCCGCGTGAGCGAGGGCGTAGCCCATTTTGCCCGTCGAGCGATTGGTCAGATAACGGATCGGATCGAGATCTTCGCAGGTCGGGCCGGCGGTGATGAGGACATGCTCCCCCTCGAAATCGCGGGCGTACGGCCGCGCGGCCAGGATCACCAGAGCGCGCGCGACGATCTGTTCGGGGTCGGCCAGGCGGCCCTCGCCCTCGATCCCCGAGGCGAGATACCCGCGCTCGGGGGGGATGATGGCGACGCCGCGCTGCTGCAGTCGCGCGAGGTTCTCCTGCGTCACCGCGTTTTCCCACATCTCGGCGTCCATGGCCGGGGCCACGAGCACCGGGCAGCGCGCCGAGAGATAGAGCGTCGTGAGGAAATCGTCGGCCAGGCCGTGGGCGAAGCGCGCCAGCGTATGCGCCGTCGCCGGGGCGACCACGAGCAAATCGGCCCAGCGCGCCATCTCCACATGTCGGACGGCGACGTTCACGCCCGGTTCGAACATCTCGACGGTGACCGGATGGCGCGAGAGGGCTTCCAGCGTCACGCGCCCGATGAAGCGGGTCGCCGCGCGCGTCAGGACGACGCGCACCTCAGCGCCACGCTGCTGCAGTTGCCGCAGGATCTCCGGCGCCTTGTATGCCGCGATCCCGCCGGTGATGCCGAGGACGACGTGATACGGACGTTCGCTCATACCGACTCCGTGCGGTCTCGCGCCTGGGCGCCGGAGGCGAATGTGCGCAGGATGGCGTGAACCTCTTCTTCCATGCGATGTCGGCGCTGGCGCTCGGCCAGGATGATCGCTTCCAAGAGCGCGAGCGCTTCCTCCAATCGGTCGTTGATGATCACGTAGTCGAAGTCGCGATAGTGCTGCACCTCCTGGCGGGCGATGGCCAGGCGTTGCTCCAGGCTCAGCCTGTGCTCGGTCGCCCGCGCGCGCAGCCGCTCGACCAGGACCTCGAACGATGGGGGGAGGACGAAGATGCTCACCGAGCGGAGCGGCAATCGCCGGAAGGCGGCGGCCCCCTGCACGTCAATGCTCAGGATCACGTCGCGTCCGGCAGCCAGCTCTCGCTCCAACGCCGCGTGCGAGCGCCCGTAGAGGTGTCCGTAGACCTCCGCCCACTCGATCAGCTCCCCGGCCTCGCGCATGCGTTCGAACTCGCGGCGCGAGACGAAGTGGTAGTCGCGTCCTTCGATCTCCGTCGGGCGCTGCGGGCGCGTCGTGTAGGACACCGAGTAGACCAGACCCGGCACGCGCGCGATCACGCGCGCGACGAGCGTGGATTTCCCCACGCCCGAAGGGCCCGAGACGATGAAGAGCAGGCCGCGCTTACTCGACATTATGCCCTTGCTCCCGCAGTTTCTCGATCTCGGCTTTGATGGCGAGCGCTTCCGTCGCGAGCGCCAGATTCCCCGCTTTCGCCAAGATCGTGTTGATCTCGCGCTGCATCTCCTGGAAGAGGAAGTCGAGGCGCTTGCCGATGGCCTCGCGCGCGTCCAGCAGCGCGCGGCACTGCGCGAGATGGCCGCGCAGCCGCGTGATCTCCTCGCTGATGTCAGCACGATTCACAAAATAGAGGACCTCTTGCGCGACGCGCGCGGGATCCAGCGACAGCTCGCGCGCCCATTCGCTCGCGCGCTCCAGGAGCCGCTGCCGGTACAGCTCCGGGAGGGCCGCTGCTTCTCGCTCGATCGCGCGCAGGTGGTCGGCGATGCGCTCCAGCCGCCCGAGCAGGTCAGCGCGAAGGTGCGCGCCTTCGGTCGCGCGCATCTCGGCGAGCGCGCGCAGGGCGCTCTCGGTGACTTCCTCGAGCTTCTCGGCCAGGGCGGGCGGAATCTCCGCGAGCGGGCGCGGCTGCACCAGATCGCGCACCTGCAAGAGCGCGTTCACGTCCACCTCTCCCGAGAGGCCGAATTCCTCTCGAATCTGGCGCAGCGCCGTCACGTAGGCCATCACCAGCGGGCGATTCAGCTCATAGGTGAGCCAGGTGGGGGTCATCGGGATGAAATCGAGCGCGAAGACGATACGCCCGCGCTCGAAGCGCTCTTGGATCTTCCGCCGCACGATAGGCTCCCAGGCGCCGAGCACCTCGGGGAGGCGCACGTGGATCTCCAGAAACCGGTGGTTCACGCTGGAGACGCTCGCGCGCAGCGAGAACTCCTCGCCCTCATAGGCGGCGCTGCCGTAACCGGTCATGCTGCGCACCATAGCGCCCTCATTCGGGAAGGACGGCGGACGCCTGATCGGCGAATTGCCGTTCGTAGAGACGGCTGTACACGCCACCTCGGCGCAACAGCTCGGCGTGCGTCCCCTCTTCGACGATCGTCCCACCGTCCAGGACCACGATGCGATCCGCGCGACGGATGGTCGAGAGCCGATGCGCGATGACGATGACCGTGCGCCCGGCCATCAGATTGAGCAACGCCTGCTGCACGCCGTGCTCGGATTCCGCATCGAGCGCCGAGGTCGCTTCGTCCAGGATCAAGATGGGGGCATCCTTGAGAATGGCCCGCGCGATGGCGATGCGCTGGCGTTCGCCGCCGGAGAGGCGGATCCCCCGCTCGCCGATCACCGTCTCGTACTGTCGGGGCAGCTCCCGGATGAATTCGTGCGCCAGCGCCGCGCGCGCGGCCCGCTCGATCTCTTCCGGCGTCGCCTGCGGTCGGCCGTAGGCGATATTGTGGCGCACGGTGTCGTTGAAGAGAATGACCTCTTGCGTGACGACGGCGATCAGGCGCCGCAGCGAATCCAGCCGCACATCGCGGATGTCCACGCCATCAATGAGGATGGCCCCCTCGGTGACGTCGTAGAAGCGGGGCAACAGCTTCACGAGCGTCGTCTTCCCGACGCCGCTCATTCCGACGATGGCGACCATCTCGCCGGCGCGTATCGTGAGATTCACGTCTCGCAGGACATACTCCTCCGCATCGGGATAGCGGAAGGCGACGTTGCGGAATTCGATCTTCTCGCGGAAGGTCGTGAGTGCGATGGCGTGCGGCCGATCCACCAACTCCGTATGCGTATCGAGCAGGGTGAAGACCCGCCGGCAGGCGGCCAGCGCCTGCTGCATCGCGTTCTGAATGCGGCTGAGCTTGCGCACCGGATCGTAGAGGCTGAAGAGGAAGAAGAGGAAGACGAAGAATTCCCCGGGCGTCATCTCGCGCCGGGCGATGATGCGCTGGGCGTAGAGGATGAAGCCGGAGGCCGCGACGATCCCGATCAGCTCGATGATCGGCGGCGAGAGCGCGGCCGTGCGCGCCGCCTTCAGGACCGAGCGCATGACGGCGTGCGCGGCGCGGCGAAAGCGTTCGGATTCCCAGGCCTCAGTCCCGAAGGCCTTCACCACGAGGTTGCCCGAGAGCGTCTCCTGCGCGACGTTCAAAATCTGCTCATACCCCTCCTGCACGCGCCGCCCCGTTCGTCGCAAATGGCGACCGAAATAGACCGTCGCCTGGTAGACGAGCGGTCCCAACCCCAGCGCCAGCAGCGCCAGCTTCCAGTTCAGCTTGAAGACGATGACCAGAAAGACGATGAGCGTGAAGGATTCGCGCAGCGCGTCCGTGAGCGTGCGCGAGACGGCCATCTCGATCTTCTCGACATCGTTGACCAGATGCGAGGCGAGCACGTTCGTCGGATAGCGGGAGAAGAAAGGGGCCGATTGTCGGAGCAGATGATCGTAGAGCGCGCAGCGGAGATCGAAGACGGCGCGTTGCCCGGTGCGCGCCATGAGGTAGTTGGAGAAGAATTCGGCCGCCCCCTTCCCGATCGTGATCAGGATCATCAGGGCCGCCAACAGGTACCAGCTCCGCTCATCCTCTAGTGGCAGATAGCGATGAAAGTCCAGCAGATTCTTGGCGCGCGGGGCCGAGGCGACGACGCCGCTGGAGGCCAACAGGCCATCGGAGATCGGAACGAGGAGGCTGCGCAGGGCGCCTTCCAGTACGGCGACGACGTTCATCAAGATGAGCGCCAGGAGGAAGGCCCCCCAGTAGGGGCGCACATAGCTGAGGAGTCGGAGGAACTCCTCCCATCGGCGCGAGCCCGATGGAGGAGTCGTCAGGGCTCCCTCGGATCGCATGCGTGAGGATGCTTCAGGACGCAGGACGGCCGTGCTCATGGCAAATGCGCAGCGACTTCGACAATCTCCTCCCACGTGTTGTAGAGATGCGGGGAGATGCGCAGGCGCCCCAGGCGCGCCGAGACGATGATCCCCCGCTCCTGGAGCCGCTCGACGAGCGCCGGAGCCGGATAACGCGGATGCGTGAAGCAGAAGATGCCCGAGGTCTCGCCGGGACGCCGCGAACTGATCACGTGATACCCCTTCGCCTGCAGCCGTTCGCACAATTCTCGCCCGAGAGCGGTGAGGTGCTCCTCGATCGTCGAGATGCCCACCCGCAGCAACAGTTCCACCGAGGCGCCGAGGCCGCAGAGGCCGCAGACGTTGAGCGTCCCCGACTCGAAGCGGAGCGCGCCCTCGCGATAGGTGAGATCATAGGTCAACGCCTCGGCGACGATCGAGTCCTTCCAATTTCGCACCGACATCCAGCCGACGAGCGTCGGCTCCAGACGATCCAGCAGGCGGGAGGAGATATAGAGGACGCCGGTGCCTTCCGGCCCCAGCAACCATTTGTGACCATCGGCGGCGAACGCATCCACATGGAAGCGCTCGACATCGAACGAGAGGGCGCCCAGTCCCTGAATGGCATCCACGACCAGGAGGATGCCGCGCTTCCGGCAGAATTCGCCCAGGCGCTCCAGATCCATGCGGAATCCGCTGGCGAATTGGACGAAGCTGATGGCCAGCACGCGCGTGCGCTGATCCACGAGCGCAAGCAGGTCGTCGGTCTGGATGCGCCCATCGCGCTCGGGGGCCATGCGGAGGTGAACGCCCTGCGCCTGCAAGCGCATCCAGGGATAGACGTTGGCCGGGAACTCGCATCCGGCCGTGACGACGTTATCCCCCTCTCGCCATCGCAGCCCGTTGGCGATGAGTGAGAGCCCGTCGGACGTATTCCGCACGAACGCGATCTCCTCCGGGCGGGCATTCACCAAGCGGGCCACCTGCTGACGCGTGTGCTCGATGGCTTCCCACCACTTAGCGAGCCCCATCGTCCCGTGCCGCATGACCGCCTCGACCTGACGCGTCATCGCGTCGACCGCCGGTCGCGGCAAGGGGGAGACGGCAGCGTGGTTCATATAGATGTAGCGCTCCGTGATCGGGAAGAGTCGCCGAATAGCGTCGTTCATGTCCCCTCGAGTCGAAAGCACGGTCGAACGTGCCCTACCACCATGCCCCGATGGTTCTTCACCTCCTGCCTGTAATAGGTGGAAAGCTTATCAAGGGCGGGGCGATCGAGCAACTCGAGCTGTCGCAGGACCTCGAGGACAACAAGGGGGCGAGCGCGCCGTTCGTCCCCATCTTCGATCTTCATGGCGATGCCGAGTCCTTCGGGGAAGCGCGCGGTGGGGAAGACACCGAGTGCGTGAACTCCTTCAGCGCCTGCTTTCGCCAGGATGCGCCCCTCGCTCACTCGAATGAGATCCGTATCCAGACGGCGGCGCGTTCCCCCCACCATCTCCGGATGCTCGCGCATGGCGCGCGTGACCTCGATGATGGCGGCGCGAAGCGGCTCCTCCAGGCCGTCGGGATTCACCAATCGCGCATAAGCGAGGGCTATCCGCTCCAGCGGAACCGCGAACGTGGGCGCGCCGCATCCATCCACACCGATGCCGATCGCCGAGGGTGGGAGATCGCTCAGATGGGCGAGCGCCTCGAGGATCTGTCGCTGGACAGGGTGCGCGGGATCCAGATAGGTGCCCACATCGGCGCCGAGGAAGCGGGCCAGGGCGAGCATCCCCGCGTGCTTGCCCGAGCAGGCATTGTGCAACACCGTCACGCCCTCGGGGCCTATACGGCGCGCCGTCTCCGCATCCAGCGGAGGATGAAGACCGCAGTGAAGCGCCGTCTCCCGCAAGCCGATCTTCCGCAGAAGCCGCGCGACCGTTTCCGTATGCGTGGCTTCACCGCTGTGGGAACCGCAGATGATGGCCAACTCTTTCGGCGTGATCTCGAAGAAGCGCGCGGCACCGCTGGTGATCAGCGGCAGCGCCTGAATCGGCTTCGCCGCCGATCGCAAGTAAGTCATCGAGCGCGGGTTCCCCAAACGGAAGCGCACGCGCCCACGCGGGTCGCAGGCGACGATCATCGCGCGATGACGCGATTCCACGAGAGAACCGCGCGTGACTTCGACAACCACCGGCGCTTCGTCCATCGGCAGAAGGGTATCAGACCGTTTGGAGGACGGCAAGGAAGGCTCCGCGCGCGTGACCCCCTTGAGGGAGAGAGGGCGCCGTATTGCGCGCGGGGGAGCCGATTCGGTATCCTCCCGCCTTCGGGATCTTCGACACCTCCTGAGGAGGAGCGGACCATGATGGGGTGGACTCGAGGCATCGGACTGAGTGTGATCATCAGCCTCAGCAGCGCGGGCGGTGTGTTCGCTGCGCCGTCGCGTCCGGATAGGGCGCCGCTGCCCGTGGTCGCGCCGGAAGCGGTCGGGATGTCGTCTCGACATCTGGCGCATATTGATGCGATCGTGCAGGAGGCGATCGCCCGTCGAGAATTGCCCGGCGCCGTCATCCTCGTCGCCCGTCAGGGGCGCATCGTCTATTGGCGAGCGTTCGGCGACCGCGCCGTGGAGCCCGAGCGGATTCCGATGACGCGCGATACCGTCTTCGATCTGGCTTCGCTCACGAAGGTCGTGGCCACGGCCACATCGGTGATGATCTTGGTCGAGCGGGGGAAGATCCGCCTGGGCGATCCGGTCGCCCGTTACATCCCCGAATTTGCGCAGAACGGAAAGGAGCGGATCACGATCGAGCAACTCCTGCAGCATCGCGGGGGGCTCATCGCCGATAACGATCTGGCCGACTACCGGGACGGACCGGAGAAGGCTCTGGAGCGGATTTACGCCTTAAGGACGGTGGCCGAGCCGGGCACGCGCTTCATCTACAGCGATGTCGGGTATATCGTGCTCGGGGAACTCGTGCGCCGGGTCTCGGGGCAACGCCTGGATGACTTCGCCCGCGAGCACATCTTCCGGCCGCTCGGCATGATGGAGACGACGTTCACACCCACCGGAGCGCTGCGCGAGCGTTGCGCTCCGACCGAACGGCGCGAGGGGCGGTGGATGATCGGCGAGGTCCACGATCCGCGCGCGTATGCGCTCGGCGGCGTCGCCGGCCATGCCGGCCTCTTCTCGACGGCGCGCGATCTGGCTATCTACTGCCAGATGATGCTCAACGGGGGGACATTTCGTGGCGTACGCATCCTCAGCCCCTTGAGCGTGCGGCGCATGATCGAGGTGCGCCACCTGCCGCCGGGCGAGATGCGCGGCCTCGGCTGGGATGTCCATACGGGATATTCCTCCAATCGCGGCGATCTCTTCCCGATCGGTTCGTTCGGGCACACGGGATTCACGGGCACCTCGCTCTGGATTGATCCAGCGAGCCGGACCTTCGTCATCTTCTTGAGCAATCGCGTGCATCCGGATGGTCGTGGCGATGTGACGTCGCTGCGCGGGCGCGTGGCTTCGGTCGTCGCGGCGGCGATCCTTCGACCACCCCTGCCGGAGCTGTGGTCTCCCCCGTGGGCGATCGCACCTCACGTCGAGCGTCCCCGAGCGCGCGCGCCTGTGGAAACAACCTCTGTGCTCAACGGCATTGACGTCTTGCGCCGCGATGGATTTCGGCTGCTCGAAGGTCGGCGCGTCGGGGTGATCACTAATCATACGGGGCGGGCGCGCGATGGAACGAGTACGATTGATCTGCTCGCGCGCGCCCCGAAGGTGACGCTCGTGGCGCTCTTCAGTCCCGAGCACGGGTTGCGCGGACAAGCCGATGGGCCCGTCGGCGATGCCGTGGATGAGAAGACGGGACTTCCCATCTACAGCCTCTACGGGCCGCGACGGCGGCCGACGGCCGAGATGTTGCGCGGTCTGGATACGCTCGTCTTCGACATCCAGGATATCGGCGCGCGGTTCTACACGTACATCACGACGATGGGCTACGCCATGGAAGAAGCGGCCGCGCGCGGCATCCGCTTCATCGTGCTCGATCGTCCGAATCCGATCAATGGGCAGGATGTGGAAGGGTCGGTGGCCGATCCCGATGCCCTCTCCTTCACGGCGTACCATCCGATCCCCATTCGACATGGGATGACGATCGGCGAGTTGGCCCTGCTGTTCAACGCCGAGCGAAAGATCGGGGCTGATCTCCACGTCGTGAAGATGGAGGGATGGAAGCGCGAGTACTGGTTCGATCAGACGGATCAGGAGTGGGTGAACCCGTCGCCCAATATGCGAAGCTTGACGGCGGCGACGCTCTATCCGGGGGTCGCCCTTTTGGAGACGACCAACGTTTCGGTCGGGCGCGGGACGGATCGGCCGTTCGAACTGTTCGGCGCGCCATGGATGGATGGGCGACGCGTGGCTGAGGAGTTGAATCGGCGCGATATCCCCGGTGTGCGCTTCGTCCCCATTCGGTTCACGCCGCGCGCGAGCCCGTTCGCCGGTGAGGAATGTGGGGGGGTGGCCATCGTCGTCACCGAACGCGCGGCCGTGCGCCCCGTGCGTTTGGGGATCGAGATCGCCGTCGTCCTGCATCGGCTCTATCCGGAGACTTGGCGGGTGGATGCGTTCGGGCGCTTGCTCGCCCATCGCCGCACGCTCGAGTTGCTCAAAAGTGGCGCCGAGGCCGAGACCATCGAGCGCGCGTGGCTGACGGAGCTGGAGCGCTTCCGGCACATCCGCCAGCGGTATCTCCTCTATTGAGCGCGCCGTTCGATCCGACGATGAAGAGCCTCACGCTTCCTCTGAGGGCCGTTTCACCACCTGCTCCGGCGTCGAACGTCCACGCTCGGTGCGGTCGAAATCCGCGTCGAAGCTCACCAGGACCAGATCGTGCGCTTCTGCCGCGACGTATTGGTAGGCATCGTCGAAATCCAGGTGAAACTGCGACATGACGGCTGGAATGCGGGAGAGATGTTCCGCGTCTAAGACGAGGCGCCTAACACCAGCATTGAGGAACACATCGTGGATGAATTCCGCAAAAAGGACACCCTTGTCCAATCGCGTGAGGATGAGCCCGATGGGGTATAGCGAGAACTCGGTCAGAGCGAGGTCGTGGCCCGCATGATGATCCAAAAACGCGCGCACTGATTCTGCGCGCTCTCGATCTAAGAGCAGCTCCAGCCAGACGTTCGTATCAACGAGATACTTCATCTCGGATTCCCTGCACCCACCACTCCATGGCCTTCTGCTGTAATCCCGTGCTCGTGAACGTGTCGCGATACTCGCGCAATCCTCCCGCCCACGTCATCTTGAATTTCCCGGAGGGTCGCGCGCGCTCTCGTCGTTTCATGAGCAGGAACTCGATGAAGTCACGTACCTCTTCGCGAAACTCTTGCGGAAGCTCGCGAATCAACTCCTCCAAAGGCTTGCTCGGCTCAGAAGCCATCGCCGTTCCCTCCATCGCGGATCTGCAGAAGCGCTCCTCCTGGCGAGAGCGGGATTTCGACGGCGCATCTTCTCCTCGGATCGCCGACGGCCATCTCTCTCGAGCGGGTCATCCCGCGGCTCTGTGAGCGACATGCTCGCACCTTTTTTCCCCCTCACTCGGCGGAATGGAAGAGGCAATGATACCACATCGGCATGGAGCGCTCACTAGCCCCTGCGATGCCTGCGGTGATCGCTCGTTCTCCCCGCCAGGAGATGACGCGCGTCCTTCAGCCCAGGGGTCGTTCCAATACACGCTCCGGCGTCGCACGTCCACGCGCGGTGCGGTCGAAATCCGCGTCGACGCTCGTCGTGACGGCGCCTTGACCGACGATCTCCACAGGCGGGAGCTCTGGGGTTCGGAAAAGAATCACTCGGTCTCGCCGCGCAGGATGGCGGGGAGCGTCCGCAGCAGGATCTTCACGTCGAGCCAGAGCGACCAGTGCTCGATGTAATAGAGGTCCAGCTCGACCATGCGCTCGAAGGGGAGGCGATTGCGCCC
The DNA here is from genome assembly GCA_002898775.1 of bacterium HR08. Taxonomy (GTDB): domain Bacteria; phylum Acidobacteriota; class Blastocatellia; order HR10; family HR10; genus HR10. The sequence continues at coordinate 11,037 of BEHK01000006.1, forward strand.
GCTCACTTGCCAGAGTCCAGTGATCCCCGGCTTCACGTCGAGCCGCTTCCGGTGCCAGCTCGAGTAGTGTTCGACCTCGTAGGGGATAGGGGGGCGCGGCCCGACCACGCTCATCTCGCCTTTGAGCACGTTGAAGAGCTGCGGCAGCTCATCCAAGCTCCAGCGCCGAAGCCAGCGTCCGACGCGCGTGATGCGACGATCGTTCGGGACTTTCCCGTAGAGGATCCGGGGGGCATCTTGCTTCGGATGGCGCGCGTTGGACCGGCATGGCGAGGGCTCCGCGGAGACCGCGCGGAGCGATCCGCGGATCGCACGGGCCATCAGCTCGCGATGCGGCCATTCATCGGCGTCGGCGCGCATCGTGCGGAATTTGTAGAGGGTGAACAAGCGCCCATCCATGCCGACGCGCTCCTGGCGAAAGAGGATGGGGCCGCGCGAATCGAGCTTGATGAGCACCGCGATAAGCAAGAGCAAGGGGCTCAGGAGAATCAGCGCCAGCAGCGAGAGGATCACATCGAAGGCGCGCTTGAGATGACGGTTCGGCCCGCGCAAGGGGTCCTGAAAGAGCCTGATCATCGGGAGCGTGCCGATCTGCTCCAGCTCGGTCTTGCTGGGGAGGCAGCTCAGGAGGTTCGGGACGAGGCTGAAGGCGACGCGACTCGTGCGCCAGCAGCGCAGGACCGTCTCAAAGAGCACGTCCGGGTTCATCTTCGGGTCGGTGATGAAGACCCGCTCGATGCGGAATCGGCGGACGATCTCCGGCAGATCCTCGACGTGCCCCAGGCACGGGGGAGGAGACGCGGATGTGCGCTCCGCGCGCGGGGCCGTGGAGAGCACGCCCACGATGTGATACCCGAGCTGCGGCTTCGCGCGCATCTCGGCGAGGCAGAGATCGGCCAACTCACCTTCGCCCACGATCACCGCCGGGATGAGATTATGACCACGCCGTCGCGCGAGGATTTGCGCGCGGCGCACGATCCCGCGCACGCCGAGTACGGCCAACGTGAGCAATCCCCAGTGCAGGAGGAAGATGCCGCGCGAGTACGAGAATTCGCGGAATTCGAAGATGCCCCGGTACATGAAGGCGACGACGATCAGCACGAGCGAAGTCATCGTCGTCGCTCGCAAGGTGCCGAAGACATCATCGAGCCACGAGAACTCTCCTTTGAGCGCATAAAGCCGCGCCGATCGCAGCCAGAGGATCAACGGAACCGGAGCGAGCGCGCACAGTTCCAGATAGGGGCGAAACGCCTCTAGCGTGAGCGTCCTGGCCAGTTCGCGCGGATGCGGGAGAGCGAGAATGTCGCTCACCGTCGGCGGCCACGGGATGTAGCGCAACCGGTAGGCGATGAGGAACGTCCCACCAGCGAGCACGGCATCGGTCAATCCCAGCAGTCCTTGAGCCAGCGGCAGGAGAGCGAGTCGCGAGGCGGCGCGTTCCGGCCGCCTCTCCTCGGACGATTGCGCGTGTGGAGCCTGCGCGATACCGGTCACGAGCGTGATTATATTCGGTCGCTCAGGAGGCGCGCAAACAGGTCGGGAGCGGGCGCTGCCGGATGGTCATTCGTTCTTTCGCGCGACCATCGCGCGATAGAGGTTCGCGATCGCCTCGACCATACGCTCGCGAGAGAAGTGCCGGCGCACGCGCTCGCGGCCCCGTCGCCCCATCTCCCGCGCGCGCTCCGGATGAGCGAGGAGGAGGGCGATAGCCTCGGCCAGTTGTTCAGGCGCGCGCGGGGAGACCAGCAGACCGGTCTCCCCATCCACAACCACTTCCGGTACGCCATCCACGCGCGTGGCCACGACCGGACGTGCGGCCGCCATCGCCTCCAGGACCGAGAACGGCATCCCTTCGTAGAGTGACGAGAGGACGAAGACATCCATAGCCGCCAAGAGGCGTGGCACGTCCTCTCGGTATCCGGTGAAGCGCACGCTCGCGCGCAGCCCCTGCGCTTCGACCAGGCGTTCCAACGCCGCGCGACGCTCTCCATCGCCGACGATGAGAAACTGCGCCTCGGGAAAGCGCCGGCGCACGCTCGCCGCGGCTTCGACGAGGTCCTCTGTCGCTTTCTGCGGTGAGAGCCGGCCCACCGTCCCAATAATAGGCGCACGGATGTTCAATCCGAATTCCTCCGCGACCGAGGCGCGCGTCCCCTCAATGGGGAAGTCCTCGAGGCGAACGCCGTGCGGGACGACCACGAGTTTCTCCGGGGCGATGGGATACTGAGCGAGCGCCCGCCGCCGATTCGTCTCCGAATCCACGAGCATGCGGTGGACGCACCGATAGGCGAGTTGGAGGACGAGACGCCCTTTCCACGTGTAGGCGCTCGGGGCGAGCGTGGGCAGATGGTTCGTCGCGATTCGCGCGGGAACGCCCGCCAGCGCGGCTGCCAGGATGACGTACCGGCAGGCGAACGGGTGATGCAGATTGAAATGGACGAGGTCCGGCCGATGGTGTCGGAAGAACCGGACCAGAGCGGGCAGGTGCTGCGGGCGCTCACCGGGCAGCGGATGGAGGGGCAGTCCGACGCGACGCGCCCATTCCAGAAGCGGCGCCAGCGTTTCCGTCTGCGGGCAGACCAGACTCACGGCCCACGCCTCGCGCTCCAAGCCCTCGATGAGATGGCGCAGGTAGGCTTCCGCGCCGCCCCAATGGCGGCTCTCCAGGATGTACATGAGCCTCGGCTTTCGCTCTTCCTTATAATGATGCGCGCTCGCCATCGGCTCGGAAAGTCACCTCGCGAGACGTCAGCGCTCTTCGGTCAGCTCGCGCACCTTACGCGCGTAAGCCTCAAGGCCCTCGGCGTAGTCCAGAGGCGAGAGGAAGATCTTGTGGTGGGCGATGAGCGTCCAGCGCACGAGGCGTCGGGCGATCGAGAAGAGGAACCACAGCGGCGTTCGCCGATCGTGGCGATCCCCCAGACGCTCGCGCAGGTGCGCGAGCCCGCGTTCAATGTGGTCCGGCGCGCGATAGTCGGGGACGATCGGGCGCACGCGCAGCACGTGGAACCCACAAGCGGCGAGCAAGCGCGTGAGCGTCCGCGCGGTGAAGAAGCTCACGTGTTCCGGCGGCTTGAATTCCGTCCAGCGGGCCGGAGCGCGAGAGACGACGCGATGTCCGGCGTTCGGCGTCGAGAGCGCCAGGAGCCCGCCTGGACGCAGGAGCCGGTTCAACCGTCGCAGCTCGGCGCGCGGATCGGGAACGTGTTCGAGGTATTCCCACACGGTGATGACGTCGAACACGCGCCCTTCGCGGAGGAGGGGCGCGGGCGAGGCGATGATCGGTCGCCCCGTGAGGCGTTCAGCCTCGCGCGCCGCCTCCGGCGCGATCTCGATGCCCGAGACGACCCACCCGCGCTCTTGCGCGACCCGGAGGAAGATGCCGGTCGCGCATCCGACATCGAGGAGCGTCCCTCGCTCCACATAGCGTTCGATCATCGCCAGGCGCTCGCGCGCTCGTGCCTCCCACACGGGGCGCAAGGCCGCGTAGTCCGCGTAGCCGAAAGCTCCGGCACCGCGAAAATACGACGGATCGGTGTAGAGCGCCCGGAGGGTCTCTGGAGTCGGTGGCGGATGAACGAAGAGAAAGGAGCAAGCTGAGCAGCGCACGATCGTGTACCCGTTCTTCTCCAGAAACGGCGCGAAGCGGTCATCTCCGCACACGGCGCATGCGCGCGCCATAGGCGAGCTCATCCTCATGCCCCTTGCTCTTGCGGCGTCACGCCGGCCATCTCTTCGAGGACCTTGAGAACGGCCGAGTAATCCTCCTCGCCGAAGCCTCGGGCTACCGCGGTGACGAAGAGTTCGCGAATGACGCTCAGGACGGGCAGCGGGACATTCGCGCGCCGAGCGGCCTCCAGCGCCAGGTCCACATCCTTCAGCATGTGCCGCGTGTAGAAATTCGGGCGGAAGTTTCGCTCTCGCATCGTTCGTCCCTTCGATTGATACATCGGCGCGTTCAACGCCGAGGCGTCCAGGATCTCGAGGAGGCGATCCGGCGAGATGCCGACGCGGCGGCCGAAGACGAACGCCTGAGCGAGCGTGAGGATCATGCCGGCGATGAACGAATTGGCGATGAGCTTCATGTGGGTCGCCTGCGCGATCCGTTCGAAGTACCAGATTCGATGTCCGAGCACGCGCAGGACGGGCTCGCACCGCTGGTAGGCCTGAGGGTCTCCGCCGACGAAGATCAGGAGCTTTCCTTCGGCGGCCTGTCGCCAATTCCCCAACACCGGCGCGTGGAGGAAGGCCGCCTCGCGCTCGCGGTACGCGCGCTCCAAACGTTCGGTCGTCTCCGGTGAGACCGTGCTCATATCCACGTGAATCGTGTTCGGACGGATCCCTCGAAGGATGCCCTCCGGGCCGCGCGCGATCTCCTCCAAGGCCGCGGAATCAGAGACCATCGTGAGGATGAGCGCGCTCCGATGCGCGACCTCCTCGGGGGAATGGGCCCATTGGGCCCCCCGCGCGCGAAGCGGCTCCGCTTTCTGCGGCGTGCGATTGAAGACCGTCAGCGCATATCCGGCATCCAGGAGCCGTTCCGCCATCGGACGCCCCATGATGCCCAAGCCGATGAAGCCGATGTCGCGCATGAGCTCCCTCCTTGTGCGAGCGATCCGTGAGAATCTTAAGATCGGCGCGCGCGGGGGGCAAGGAATCCCTCGCTCGGAAGTTGCCCATCCTCCGGCATGCCCCCTACAATTAGGCGGGAGGATGCGGAGCGCTGTGAGGGGGATGATCGGAAGGACACTGGGGCATTATAAGCTCCTGGAGGAGCTCGGGCATGGAGGCATGGGGACGGTCTACAAGGCGCGCGATCTGGCGTTGGATCGGATCGTCGTGGTGAAAGTCCTCTCGCCCGACCTCATGACGGATGCCGACGCTCGGCGTCGTTTCTGGCGCGAAGCGCGCTTGGCCTCGGCTTTGGATCACCCGAACATCTGCACGATCTATGGGATCGAGGAGGCCGATGGGTATTCGTTCATCGTGATGCAGTACGTCGAAGGGAAGACGTTGAAGCGGATCATCAACGGACGTCCCCTTCGGCTGGAGGGGTTGCTCTCCATCGCCCTGCAGGCGGCGGATGCAGTAGCGACGGCTCATGCGCGGGGCATCATCCATCGGGACATCAAATCGGCCAACATCATGGTGACGGAGCGCGGACAGGTCAAGGTGCTCGATTTCGGGTTGGCGAAGCTCGCCGAGAGATCGCGCGCGACGGAGGCGGCGGACCTGACGCAGGCTGGCGCGACGCTCGGGACGCCCTCCTACATGTCGCCCGAGCAGGCGCGAGGCGAGCGCGTGGATCATCGGAGCGACATCTTCTCCTTCGGCGTGGTGCTTTATGAGATGGCGACCGGGCGCGTGCCCTTCAAGGGGGAGAGCCGCATCGAGACGATGCACGCCGTCATCCACGATCGCGCGCGACCCGTTCGCGATCTGAATTCGCGCATCCCCCCTCGTCTGGCCGCGCTCATCGAGCGCGCGATCGAGAAGGATCCGGGCGATCGGTATCAGACCATGACCGATCTGCTCGCGGCGTTGAAACAGGTGGCCGTCGAGGTCGGACTCATCGCGCGCGTGCCTGACGGCGTGGTGACGCCGTTCATCCCGGCGAGTCGGCCCGCGCGTCTTCGAGCCGCGTGGCGGAAGGTGCGCGCCCTCGTCGGCCTGGGCCGTCGGGAGCGGACCCTCTCCGGCGAAGCGCGCGCTTCGGCGAGCGTGGACTTCTCGCTCATTGAAGGGCCTCGGCGTGCGCTCGCCATCCTCCCCTTCCGCAACTTGAGCGGTCATCCTGAGGATGAGATCTACGGACGCTCTCTGGCGGAGCATTTGACGACCGAGCTGGCGAAATTCAAAACGGTGACGGTTCGTCCGGCGAGCTTGTTGGAGAGGGAAGGGGATCGTCTCGGCGATCCGCGCCGCATCGGGAGACAGCTCCAGGTGGATGCCGTGCTGACGGGGGCCTTCTTCCGATCGGGGGAGCGCCTGCGGGTGACGGCGCAGCTGCTGGACGCGCGCAGCGGCGATATCCTCTGGAGCGAGAAGATTGACTCTCGCCTGGGGGACGTCCTCGCGCTTCAGGATCGCATCTCACAGAAGGTGATCGAGGGCTTGGCGGCCGGGGCGATGCCGGTCAATCCGCTGGAGCTGGTGCGCGACGAAGATGAGGCCGTTCGCATGGACGCCGTGCGCATGCTCGCGTTCTCGCGCGATCCGCGCGCGATCCCCGCGCTCGTGGAGGCTCTGGCTGATCCCAGCCTCGGGGTCAAAGCTGCAGCCTCGGAGGCGCTCGTGCGCAAGGGGAGTGCGGCCGTCGGCCCGACGATCGAGCGGTTGACGGAAGCGCTCGATGCCGGCGATGTCCTGACGGCGCGCTTCGCGGCGAAGACGCTCGGCTTGATCGGCGATGGAGCGATCGCCCCCGTGTTGCGCGAGCTGCTGACGAGCGAGGATCGGTTCGTCGTCGCGGAGAGCGCGCTGGCGCTCGGTCGGCTGCGCGATCGAGAGGCTGTACCGCGACTCCTGGAGATGCTCGCGATCGAAGATCGGAACGTGCGCTTCGCCGTGGTCTCCGCCTTGGGGCAGATCGCAGATGCGCGGGCGCAAGCAGCGCTCCAGGAGTGCTTGCGGGATGAGGATGAGGGCGTGCGGGCTCAGGCGCGATGGGCGCTGGCGCGCATCCGACGGCGGCATCCGCTTGAGGCCCCCTCTCCGTGTCCTCCCACACCGGAGTCCGCGCGAGAAGATGGGGATCGCGCGGGATCGTCGTCGGTGCCGTGAGGGAGGGGTGATCCCGGGCGATCGTCGTGGGCGATGAGCATCGCGTCGGAATTGCCGTTCTTCATCGGTGTGGATATCGGGCGGACGATCCGCGCCGCCCTTGTGGATGAGACCGGGCGCGTGTGGCTGCAGAGCCGCGTCCTGACTGAACGAAATGATCCGCAGGCGTTCCTCGCGCAACTGATCGCCGTGCTTCGCGCGCTGCGCGATTCCGAGATCGCGGGGGGGAGGATCGCGGCCATCGGGATCGGATGGCCGGGATTGGTCGGTCGGCAGACGCCGCGCCTCGAGCTGGCATCGCACCTGGTGGATGTGACAGGGTGCGATGTCTATGGGGAGGTTCGTGCGGCGCTCGGGGTGCCGCTCGTTTTCGAGAACGAGGCCAATGCCGCGGCTTATGGGGAGTGGACCTGTGGCATCGCCCGAGGACTTCAGGACGTGTTCTACGTGACGATCGGAACCGGCATCGGAGCGGCGCTCATCCTCGACGGGCGCTTGCAGCGGGGAGCGCATGGGTTCGCCGGAGAGTTCGGACATGTGAAAGTCGAGCCGGGGGGGATCGAGTGCGGCTGCGGAGGGCGCGGCTGCCTGGAGACGATCGCGTCCGGCCCCAATATCGTGCGGCGCGTGCGCGAACGACTCTTCTCCGATCCCGCGTTCTCCCTCTCGCCTCTGGCCGCGCAGATGGAGGGGACCTTGACCGTCCCGCTGATCGTCCAAGCGGCGCTCGATGGCGATGAGTTGGCGCGCGCCGTTCTTCGGGAGACGGGGCGATATTTCGGAATGGCGATCGCGAACGTCCTGAACCTGCTCGACGTCGAGATGGTCTGCTTGGGCGGACCGGTCATGTTGGCCGGCGAGATCTTGCTCGACGCCGTTCGCAAGGAGGCGCGCAAGCATACGCTGCGAGTGATCTTCGAGAAGTGTCGCTTCGCGATCGGAGCGCTCGGGCAAGATGCCGGGATCATCGGGGCGGCGTTGCTCGCCCGCGAGGCTGCCGCCGCGACGGTCGGTTGAATCGCCGGAAGATCCCGAGAGGGGCTCACGCGCATGAGAGAGAACGACACAGGAGGAGAACCCTATGCCGTTGCGCATCATTCAATACGGCATCGGACCCATTGGGAGCGCCATCGTGCGCCTGCTCTTGGAGCGGACGGGCGCGGAGATCATCGGCGCCATTGACATCGCCCCCGATAAGGTCGGGCGCGACCTCGGCGACGTCGTCGGCACATCGCCGCTCGGCGTCCCCGTCTCGGATCGCGCCGATGCGGTCCTGGCGCGACGAGCCGATGTCGTCGTTCATTCCACGTCCTCATATTTCGATCAGGTCTTCGACCAACTGCTCGCCTGCGTGCGGGCGGGCTCGCATGTCGTCTCGACGTGCGAGGAATTGGCCTATCCGTTCCGCAAGTATCCCGAGTTGGCCCGTCGCTTGGACGAGGAAGCGAAAGCCGCCGGCGTCGCCGTGCTGGGGACCGGCGTGAATCCGGGCTTCGTGATGGACAAGTTGGTGCTGACGGTGGCGACGGTGTGCCAGCGCATCGAGCGCGTCTTCGTCCGCCGCGTGGTGGATGCGTCGCAGCGTCGGCTCCCGCTGCAGCGGAAGATCGGGGCCGGAATGACCGTCGAAGAGTTTCGCGCCGCCGTGGAAGCTGGGCGCATCCGGCACATCGGCTTGCCGGAGTCGGTCGCCCTGATCGCCGCGGGATTGGGCTTGGAGGTGGAGACGATCGCGGAGACGATCGAGCCTATCCTCGCCGACGCCGATGTGACGACTCCGTATCTCCACGTGCGGAAAGGGCAGGTGGCCGGCGTGCGGCAGATCGGTCGTGGGCTGGCGGGCGATCGCGAGCGCATCCATCTCGATCTGCAGATGTATGTGGGGGCCAAAGAGCCCGTGGATGAGATTCGACTCTTCGGGACGCCGGACCTCTGTGCGCAAATCCCCGGCGGCACGCATGGCGATCTGGCGACGGCGGCGGTCGTCGTCAATACGATCCCACTGGTGGTGCAGGCGCCGCCCGGATTGCGAACGGTCCTGGATATTCCGGTGCGATTCGCGGCGGCCTTCTGAGTCGGGTCGTCGCGTTCACGCGTGAGAGGGAGGAGCGCATGTCGGAAGGATTGGTGTGGCTCAATGGAGAGATCCTCGATTTCGCTTCGGCGAAGGTCTCGGTCGAGGACCGGGGCTTTCAATTCGGCGATGGCGTCTATGAAGTCGTGCGCGTCTATCGGGGAAAGCCGTTCGCCCTGATGGAGCATCTGGAGCGATTGCGGCGCAGCGCAGGAGAGATCGAGTTATCGTTGCCGCTCTCGCTCGAGGAATTGGCCCGTGTGGCCGAAGATCTCGTCGCGCGCGCGGGGATCGCCGAGGCCGAGCTGTATATTCAGGTCACGCGCGGGGCGGCCCGCCGCAATCATCTCTTCCCCGAAGACGCGCGCCCGACGCTCGTGATGACGGTGCGGTCGGTCCGCCTCATCCCGCCGGAGCTGCGCGAGCACGGGGTTCGCGCGCTCACCGTGCCGGATGAGCGATGGGCGCGCTGCGACATCAAATCCATCTGCCTGCTCCCGAACGTCTTGGCCAAAGAGCGCGCACATCGCGCGGGAGCCTTCGAAGCCCTCTTCGTGCGCGATGGATTGGTGATGGAGGGAACCAGCAGCAACGTCTTCGCCTGGACGGGCGAAGCACTGGTGACGCCCATCGCCGATCATCGCATCCTCGCCGGCATCACGCGAGGCTTCGTGCTGCAGTTGGCCCAGCAGTTGGGCTATCGCACGGAGGAGCGCGACCTTCCGCTTGCGGAGTTGAGATCGGCGCGCGAAGTGCTCATCGCGGGCACGGTCACGGAACTTCTGGCCGTCATCGCCGTGGATGGGGAGCCCATAGGAAGCGGCGTCCCAGGACCGGTCTTTCGACAACTTTACACCGCATATCGGCAGATGATCGCCGATCGCGTGCTCGAATCGCCGGGGATCGGCGCGCGGGGCTCCTCCGGATGGGCCTCGGGCACTCAATCGGCGTGAATAGGCTTCTGACGCTCGCGCAGAAAGGTCCCCGCGCGCCGGTTCTTCACGGCCAGGATTTCGCTCACGATCGAGAGGGCGATCTGCTCCGGTCCCTCCGCGCCGATGTCCAGGCCGACCGGAGCATAGAGCTTCCGCAGGCCTTCCGGAGAAGGCTCGATCCCCTGCTCGCGCAGGTTGCGCAGCAGCAGTTCGCGCCGCTCCCGCGGGCCGAGAAGACCGATATACTCCACCGGGCTCGCGAGCAACCACGCCAACAGCTTCACATCCACATGGAAGTTGTGCGTCAGCAAGACGACATACATCCCCGGTGTGAGCGCCAGCCGATCCGGCGCTTCCTCCGGGTGGGCCAGGATCAGGCGGTCCGCCCAGGGAAAACGGTCCGGCGTGACGAACCTCGGCCGATGGTCCACGACCGTGATGCGGAACCCCGCTTCTTTCGCCAATCGGACCAGAGGAACCGCATCGGCCCCCGCTCCGAAGACGACCAGGTGCGGAGGGGGGAGGAAACAGTCAATGAACACGCGCGCTTCTCCCGCCCAGGCCGCGCTCCCAAGGCGGGTGGACTCATAGGCCATGGTCTTGGATCGCCCGATTTCCAGAAGCGCGCGCGCATCGCGCTCAACGGCGGCATCCAAGGCGACGTCGCCGAGAGTGCCTGAGGGCCTCCCTTCAGCAGGGATCAGGAGCTTCGATCCGGGTTTCAACGCCGAACCTTCCGTGGCGCCGATGAGTGTCGCCACAGCCACGGCCCGCTCGCGCTCGAAGACCTCGCGCGCGCGCTCCAGATACGGTTGCGCCAGCGCGAGCGGCTCGATCCACACCTCAATCTGGCCATTGCAGCCCATGCCGAATCCCCACACCAGCTCGTCCTCACTAGTGAGATCGTAGTGTCGCAAAATCGGCGTTCCGCTTTCGAGGACGTGACGCGTCCACTCCAGGACGTCGCCCTCCAAGCATCCGGCGCTGATGCTGCCCACCATCTCGCCCTTGGGTGAGAGCAGCAGCTTCGCTCCCTCGCGCCGATAGGCCGATCCCTCGACATGAACGACCGTGGCCAAGGCCATCGGTTCTCCCTGGGCCTGCCCTTCGCCGAGCGCTTGCAAAATGTCCCGCAACTCCTTCATCATCGCCTCCTCAAGGATTGGGAGATCAATTGTACGCCGCCCGTGTGACCTCAACAAGGCTCGGTCGCGCCTCTCCACACGGGGCCCCGGACGAGACGAAGAGGGGGGGTCAGGTTCATGCCGAGACGGGGCGTCGGGGCCTCCGCGCATAGAGGGTCGTGAGGCCCGTGAGAACCAGGAGCCCCATCCCCAGCATGCGGTAGAGGGATGGAAGCGTCAGCACCGAGGCCAAGCCACCGACGAGTGTGACGGAGAGGGCTTGAGTGGCGAACACGAGCGACCATAAGAGGCCGCTCATGCGTCCGAGAAACGGCGCCGGCGTGCGCTCTTGAACGAGCGTCTGCGCCGGGATGAGAAAGGCCGCCGCCGCCACGCCCATGAGGAAAGCGCCGATGAGCGCGCCGAGCACGCGGGTGAACCACGTCACGCTGATCAAGCCGAGGCCGATCGCCACGGCACTCGCGCGAATGAGGACGAGGCGCGGGACGACGCGGGCGTGTCTCCCCACGAGCCAGATCCCGATCGCCATGCCGGCGCCGAGGGCGGAGAGAAGCGATCCGAACGCATGCGGGCCGGCGCGCAAGACGTCGCGCACGTAGATGATCCCGAACACATGGACGGCGCTCGCCGCCACGATCAGCAGCATGGCCAATCCCATCACCGAGACGAGCGTGCGATCATGCCGGAACAACCCGAAGGCGCTCCGGAGATCGCGCGTGAGTGCCCGAGGGCGATATGGCCCGCGCTCGGTGCGCGCGATATGGACCTCATAGCGCGGCGCGAGGCGAGAGAGGCAAAGGGCGGAGAAGAGAAAGCTCAGCCCGTTCAGAGCGAAGCACGGGCGCTCGCCCAGACGCGCGATGAGCGCCCCCGCCAGAAGCGGAGCCAGTATACCGTTCGCGTGCTGCGTCTGAACGCTCACGGCATTGGCGACGAGCAGCTCTTCCCGCTCCACGACCGACGGGAGCAAGGCCATCTGCGCCGAGAGGAAGAAACACGCTATGCCTCCGGCCAGAAGAAGAACGAGATAGATGAGCGACGGCTCCCAAGCCAGCCAGAGCAGGGCCATCAAGCCAGCGCGGAGACTGTCGGCCACGATCATCACCCGTCGGGGGCTCGCCCGATCCACGAATGCTCCCGCCAGCGGGAAGATCAGAGCGAGCGTCAAAAAGAAGAGCGCGGCCATCCCCCCGAGCGCTCCGGCCGAGAGTTGGAATCGGAAGCCCCCCAAATTCAGGAGGGCGAACATCGCCAGCCAATTCCCCATCCCGCTCACAGCCTGCGCGAGCCAGAGGGTGCGAAAACCGCGATTCCGAAAAACGGTGGAGAACCCGGGACGCTTCATCGCCGCGAGCCTTTCGCGTGTGAAGGGCGAAAAGAGCTCGGGTGAGCTGGCTCCGTCCATCTTCACGCGCCGATAACGAAAATGGCTGGGAGCCAGGGATTCGAACCCCGATTCGCGGATCCAGAGTCCGCTGTCCTGCCAGTTGGACGAGCTCCCAGCTCGTTCGATTTCCCACTATAGCCAGGTTTCGTCAGGATTGTCAAGAACCGACGTCCGCGCCCTCACAGAGACGCGGAGGCGCGGAAGACCTCATGCCATTCCGCCCGGTCAGGTCACCTCGAGGACGGCAGACTGGGCGAGAGGCGCTTCGGGCGCCCGCCCCCTTCGCCCGTTGACGATCCCCGACCCGTTCGCGTATCATCTCATCGAACTTTTGACTGGGGGATTGAAAAATTGAACAAGCGGTCAAAGGACCTCAGGCGGAGACAGAGGATCGAGCGGACGAAGCTCGAGATCTTGCGATGCGCCGCCGAGGCGTTCCGGCAACGCGGGGTCTCGGCGACGACGATGGAGGAGATCGCGCGGCGGCTGCGGATGACCAAGGGGAATCTCTATTACTATTTCCGGAGCAAGGAGGAGATCCTCTACTTCTGCCAGGACTATTCGCTCGATCTGCTCCTCGCTCGGCTGGAGGACATTCGACAGAGCGGTGGGCCTCCCGATGAGCAGCTGCATCGGCTGATCCGAGAACAGGTGGGCATCATCTTGGACGAGTTGAACGCTTCGGCCATGCACGCCGACTTCCATCTGCTCTCCCCGCGTCGGCTGCGGAAGATCATCGAGAAGCGCGATCGGTATGAGCAAGGAGTGCGAGAGATCATTCGGGAGGGCATGGAGCGAGGGATCTTTCGGGAGGGGGATCCGAAGCTCATGGCGTTCGCCATCCTCGGGGCGATCAATTGGACGGTCCGGTGGTTCTCCCCACAGGGTCCTCGGTCGGCGCAGGAGATCGGTGAGGTCTTCGCCGATTATCTGGTCCGGGGCTTGAAAGTTCACGAGCCCGGGACTGCGCAGTAGGAGGAGGGGATGGAGAAGCAACTCATCACGCTGAAGGTCAATGGAGAGCTGCACACGCTCGCCGTGCCCGTGTTCAAGACGCTTCTGGAAGTCCTGCGTGAGGATCTGAGCTTGACCGGGACCAAGCATGGGTGCGAGCTTGGGGAATGCGGCGCGTGCACGGTCCTCGTGGATGGGGAGCCGGTGCTCTCATGCCTGGTGCTGCCGATCGAGCTGCAGGGGCGGGAGGTCCTCACCATCGAGGGACTTATGGAGGGCGGACGTCCGCATCCCTTGCAGCGAGCCTTCGCCGAGACGGGCGCGGCGCAGTGCGGATATTGCACGCCGGGCGTTCTGCTCTCGGCCAAGGCTCTGCTCGACCGGAAGCCAGCCCCGACGCGGCGGGAGATCGCGGAAGCGCTCTCTGGGAACCTCTGCCGGTGCACGGGGTACCTCCAGATCCTGGAGGCGGTCGAACGCGCGGCCGCGCAGATGCGGGACGTGCGTTCGGCGGCGACGACCGATGGTCGCTGAGCGTCAGGAGGGGAGCGATGAGCGGCTTCAACGTGATCGGTAAGCCGTGGCCCAAGGTGGACGCGTTACCGAAGTGCACGGGAGAGACGCGCTATGCGGACGATCTTCACTTCCCGCGCATGCTCTACGCGAAGATCCTCCGCAGTCCGCACGCGCATGCGCGGATTCGGCGGATAGACGTGAGTCGCGCGCAGGCTGTGCCCGGGGTCCACGTCGTCCTCACCGGGCGGGATCTGCCGACGCGCTTCGGGATTCTCCCGGTCAGCCAGGATGAGGAGGCGCTCTGCGTGGAGAAAGTGCGGTTCGTGGGTGATCCAGTGGCCGCCGTCGCCGCCGTTGATGAATGGACGGCCGAGGAGGCGCTCCGACTCATTGAGGTCGAATACGAACCGCTGCCCGCGCTCCTGACCATGGAGCAGGCGCTGGCCGAGTCCTCCGTGCGCATTCACGAGTACGGGGATGGGCCGAATATCCACAAACTGGTCTCGCTGGAATTCGGAGAGGTGGCTGAGGGGTTCGCGCAAGCGGACTATGTGCGGGAGGACATCTTCTTCTACGCCGGAAGCACGCACTTGCCTCTGGAGCAACATGCCGCTGTGGCGCACTATGGGCCCGACGGTCGGCTCACGCTCTGGAGCAGCACGCAAACGCCCCACTATGTGCATCGCGCGCTGGCGAAGGTGCTCGGACTGCCCCCCCATCGCATTCGCGTGATCGCGATGCCCGTCGGCGGGGGGTTCGGCGGCAAGAGCGATCCGTTCTCGCACGAGATCGTCGTCGCGAAGCTCGCCCTGCTGACCGGTCGCCCGGTGAAGATCACGCTCACGCGCGAGGAAGTGTTCTACGTGCATCGGGGACGGCATCCCGTGCTCTTGTGGATCAAGACGGGCGTCCGACGCGATGGGACGATCACGGCTATGCATGTTCGATCGTTCCTCGACGGAGGGGCATATGGCAGCTATGGCGTCGCGACGACGTACTATACGGGAGCGCTGCAGACGGTCACGTACAAGATCCCGCGCTACAAGTTCGAGGGCGTGCGCGTCTTCACGAACAAACCGCCGTGCGGTCCCAAACGCGGGCACGGGACACCGCAGCCGCGCTTCGCCCTGGAGGTGCATTTGGATAAGATCGCCGAAGACTTGGGGCTCGATCCCATCCAGATGCGGCGGCGTCAGATCGTCGAAGCCCCGTCGCTCACGGTGAACTGGCTGCGCATCTCCAGTTGCGGGCTCCGAGCGTGTATTGATCGCGTCGTCGAGGCCTCGGGATTTCGCGAGAAGTTCCGGCGCTTGCCGTTCGGGCGGGGGGTGGGGTTCGCGTGCAGCGCGTATTTGAGCGGAGCGGGATTGCCGATCTATTGGAACGACATGCCGCATTCCGGGGTTCAGATCAAAATTGATCGAGAGGGAGGCGTGACCGTCTTCTGCGGGAGCGCAGATATCGGACAGGGATCGGATTCCATCCTCGCCTACATCGTCGCCGAGATCCTCGGGATTCTCCCAGAAGATGTTCGCGTCGTGACGGCGGATACGGATCTGACGCCGGTGGATTTGGGGAGCTATTCGAGTCGGGTGACCGTCATGGCCGGGAACGCGGCCGTGGAGGCGGCCGAGCGGCTGCGGCGCTTGCTCTTCCGTGCGGCGGCCGAGCGCCTCGATGTCCCTGAGGATCAGCTCCTGGCGCGTGAGCGGCGCATCTTCGATCAGGCCGATCCGGAGCGCGGGCTCGATTTCGCCGAAGCCGTTCAGCTCGCCGAAGCGCGGTTTGGCACGTTGGGGGCCGTCGGCAGCTACAAGCCGCCGAAAGCGCCCGGGCGATACAAGGGAGCGGGCGTGGGGCCGTCGCCTTCGTACAGCTACTCGGCGTGCGTGGCGCAGGTGCGCGTGGATCCGGAGACCGGATTCGTTCAGGTCGAGAAGATCTGGATCGCGCATGATGTCGGACGCGCGATTAATCCCCGCTTGGTCGAAGGGCAAATTCACGGCAGCGTCTATATGGGCCTGGGGGAAGCACTCATGGAAGAACACACGTTCCACTCGCGTCTCGGGGTGCACACGGCGCCTTCGATGCTCGACTACAAGAGCCCGACACCGCTGGAGATGCCGGAGGTGGAGTGCTTTTTGATCGAGACCGAGGATCCGAATGGCCCGTTCGGGGCGAAGGAGGCTGGACAAGGCCCATTGTTGCCTATCCCGCCAGCCATCGCGAATGCCGTTTACGACGCCATCGGTGTGCGCATTGACGAGATCCCTATCACGCCGGAGAAGGTGCTCAAGGGCTTGGAGGATAAGGCGCGCGGCGGATCCGGACGCGTCGGCCCGACTTCCATTCCCTCGCTCACGTGGCCGGAGCCGATTCGCGTCGAACCGCCGCCGGAATGGCGATCGTCCGGCGATCTCACTTGAAGGAGAGCTCCAATGCTGCGACTCCCACCGTTTCGCTACTATGCTCCGCGATCACTGGAAGAGGCGCTTCGCATCTTGAGCGATCACGGCTCGCAAGCTCGGATCGTCGCCGGAGGGACGGACCTCTATCCGAAGATGAAACGGCGACAGATCGAACCCGCCGTTCTCGTCAGCGTGCGACGCATTCCTGAGCTGGCTCATCTCGCGGGAACCGGACGCGAGGGCGTGACGCTCGGCGCGAGTCTCACGCTCGCGCGCGTCCTCGCGCAGGACGAGTTGGTCCTCGCTTATCCGGCTCTCGCGCGAGCCTTCGCGATGGTCGCTCATCCGCCGGTCCGTTCCATGGGCACAGTCGGAGGAAATCTCTGCGTGGATACGCGCTGCACCTACTACGACCAAACCTTCTTCTGGCGCGAAGCACTCGGGTTTTGCCTGAAAAAGGATGGAACGACCTGTCCCGTCGCTCCTGGCGGAACGCGCTGTTGGGCTGTCTCCTCTTCTGATGGCGCTCCGGTGATGATCGCCTTAGGCGCCCGACTTCGACTCGTCGGCCCGCGTGGGGAGCGCACGATCGCCGCTGAGGAGTTCTACCGCGATGATGGGATCCGGTACTTGGATAAGGAGCCCGAGGAGATCCTCGTGGAAGTCTTGCTCCCTCCTCAGGAGGATTGGAAGAGCACGTATTGGAAACTGCGTCGGCGAGGATCCGTTGATTTTCCCGTTCTGGGCGTCGCCGTCGCTCTGCGCATGGAATCGGGGTGGTGTCGTGAGGCTCGCATCGTCCTCGGGGCCGTGGGGTCATGCCCGAAGCGAATCCGTGAGGCTGAAACGCTTCTGGAGGGGAATCGGCTTGAGCCGGATGTCATCGCGGCCGTAGCGCACGTCGTCGCTCGCTCGGTGCGACCGCTCAAGAACACAGATTTCCTCCATCTCTATCGCAAGAAGATGGCCTCGGTCTTCACTCAACGAGCCTTGCGCGAATTAGCGGGCGCTTCGTTGATGGATGAGGCTTCCGCCTGTTGAGCGAACGCGAGGGGGATTGCCCACTATGTGCGCGCCATGCCATAATTGAGCGGGTTTGGGATCGAAGGAAAGAAGAGAAGATGAGAGAGGAGTTCTTACAGCTCTTGCGAACGGATCAGGCGTTCCGTGAGGAGGTGCGCCGCTATCTCCTGACGGAGGAGTTACTGGCGCTCCCTGGGGAGTTCGAACGCTTGATGACAATGGTCAAGGAGATCATAGCCTCGCTTGGCAGAATCACCAAGGCCGTTCAGCACCTGGCGGAGGCGCAGGCGCGGACGGAGGAGCGGGTGGGGCGATTGGAAGAGCGGGTAGGACGGCTGGAAGAAGCGATGGTGCGGCTGGCGGAGGCGCAGGCGCGGACGGAGGAGCGGGTGGGGCGATTGGAAGAGCGGGTGGGACGGCTGGAAGAAGCGATGGTGCGGCTGGCGGAGGCGCAAGCGCGGACGGAGGAACGGGTGGGGCGATTGGAAGAGGCGATGGCGCGGCTCTCGGAGGCGCAGGCGCGGGCGGAGGAGCGGGTGGGGCGATTGGAAGAGGCGATGGCGCGGCTCTCGGAGGCACAGGCGCGGGCGGAGGAACGGATGGGGCGATTGGAAGAGGCGATGGCACAGCTCTCGGCGGCGCAGGCGCGGGCGGAGGCTCGTGCAGAAGAACTGACCCAAGCGTACGCCCATATGCAAGAGGTCATGCGCTCCTTGGTGCAACAAGTCGGCCAATTGGGGCAGCAGGTCGGGCGATTGAGTGAAGTGGTTGGATTCACCCTGGAGGATTTAGCCCGTGAGGTCACGCCAGCTTATTTGGCGCACCATTACGGGATTCACGTGAAGGAGTTGGAGCGGCGATTCTTCACGATCGAAGGTGAGGAGATCGAAGTCGATCTCTATGGAGAGGGATGGCGTGATGGTGAGCAGGTCGTCGTGATCGGGGAGGTTCGGAGTCGGATTTATGGACGAGATGTTGAAGCCATTGTACGTCGGGTGCAGGACCTG
This sequence comes from bacterium HR08, assembly GCA_002898775.1. GTDB lineage: Bacteria > Acidobacteriota > Blastocatellia > HR10 > HR10 > HR10. The sequence continues at coordinate 29,269 of BEHK01000006.1, forward strand.
CGGTCCTATGTTGTGGGGGCACCTGTGATCGTCTTGTTCGGGTTCGTCATTCACCCTTCAGCTCGGGAGGCCGCCCAACGATTGGGGGCCATCGTCATTTCCTCATCAGGCCGGGGATCCTGACGGGGGGCCGTCGAATCACCTTACAGAGGCGGGTTCTCCACACTGCGGAAGCGGGGATTCGTGGACCCTTCTTAGCCGATTCGCTCCCTTTCGATCATCGCTGTCATGGCTGTGTTTATGTGCGGCGCAAGCGGGAAGGGGACGAGCCCACCAGATTTCGGTCAAGAGATATTCGATCTGTTCCGGCGGCGCACGCGGGTGAACGGGATCTTGGAGGCGGCGCTGGGATTCGAACCCAGGTATCGAGGTTTTGCAGACCTCCGCCTTACCACTTGGCTACGCCGCCTCTTTCTCTGGCCAAAATTATAATCGGCGAAGGCTCAAATTTTCAACCGCCCATTCCGAGCCTCGGGCGGCCGAGTCAGGACCCGAGTTCTGACAGTCAGCCTTCGCCGATCCTATAAGTCCATGGAGCGGGAGACGGGATTCGAACCCGCGACTTCAACCTTGGCAAGGTTGCACTCTACCGCTGAGTTACTCCCGCTCGTCATTATGCTCACGAATATTGTACTCGCTCGCCCGTCTTTGTCAAGGGGGAGGCAAGAGGTTCACGCGGCAAGGGCTACCGAAGGAGGCTCGCGCGCCGAGTGCTCGCTTGATTCTCCTCGGCCTTTGCGCGTAGAATACGCCCTTTGACAGGTGGTATCGGGGGGAAGCGGTGAGGTCACTGATGGGATCGCACAGGCGCGCGCGTTGCGCGGCGGGATATGCGGGGATGGTTATTTTCCTGCTCATGGTGGGGGGTATGAACACGACACTCATAGAGGCTCAAAGTCTCTCTCGCGATGTTCAGATCGCGCAGGCTGCGGAGCGGCTGCGCGAGCAGCTCATCGCGTGGCGGCGCGATGTTCACATGTATCCGGAGCTCTCAAACCGTGAGGAGCGCACTTCGCGCGTCGTGGCTGAGTATCTGCGTCAGCTCGGCTTGGAGGTGCGAACGGGAATCGCGCGACATGGGGTCGTCGCTCTCTTGAAGGGGGCGTTGCCTGGTCCGGTCGTCGCCTATCGAGCGGACATGGATGCCTTACCGATCGAGGAGACGATTGACGTCCCATACAAATCCCGGCATCCGGGGGTGAAGCATGCATGTGGGCATGACGCGCACACGGCGATCGGATTGGGGGTGGCGACCGTCCTCAGTCAGATGCGGGATCGCGTGCGGGGAACGGTGAAGTTCCTCTTCCAGCCGGCGGAGGAAGGACCGCCTCCGGGGGAGGAAGGGGGAGCGCGGTTGATGATCAAGGAGGGCGCGCTGGAGAATCCGCGCCCGCAGGCGATCTTCGGGCTCCATGTGGATCCGCGCGTGGATGTGGGGAAGATCGCCTATCACATCGGGCCGGCCATGGCCTCGGCCGATCTCATCGAGATCACGATCCGGGGGAGGAAAGTTCACGGTGCTTATCCCCATGAGGGGGTGGACGCTTTGGTCATCGCCGCGCATGCCGTCACGGCGCTTCAGGTGATCCGAAGCCGGCGCGTTGATACGTTCCAGCCCTTCGTGCTCACGCTCGGGAGCATTCATGGAGGGAACCGGCACAATATCATCACCGATGAGGTGAAGCTGCAGGGGACGTTGCGCACACTGGATGAGAAGGTGCGCGCTCAGGTGATTCAGCTGATGCATCAGACGCTCAAGGGGGTGACCGAAGCGCTCGGTGGATCCTACGAACTGACGGTCGAAGAAGGCGCCGCGGTGACGTACAATGATCCGCGCTTGGTCGAAGAGACGCTGCCCACGCTCCGGCGCGTGCTCGGCGAGGGGAATCTCGTCACGCCACGCCCGCACATGGGAGCGGAGGATTTCAGCTACTATGCGCAGGTGATTCCCGGTTTCTTCTTCTTCCTCGGCGTGCGCAACGAGGCCAAAGGGATCAACGCGATGATTCACACGCCGGAATTCGATCTGGACGAGGAGGCGCTCCCATTAGGCGTGAAGGTGGCCGCGAGCATCTTGCTCGATTATCTGGAGCGCCACGCGACAACCCCTGCCCGGTGATGAGGAGGAGCGATGAGCGCATCGCGGCTGGTGGAGTTAGCTCGTGCGTATATTGAGCGGGAGCAACCCCGAAGGAGGGAGCAAGCCGAAGCGCGCGTCCTTCCCGTCCGCAAGCGGCTCACGGTCGAGGGCGAATTCCGACTCGTCCACCCCGGGGTGCTGTGGGAGGCATGTCAGGTCTGGCTCGAGGAGACGCAGCGCTTCGGGCACGACATCGTGAATCACGTCCTTCAGCATCCCGAAGCACAGGCCCATTTGGCGCGAACGGACGAGGTCGAGTCTTTCCGCCGGTTCGTCGCGGAATGGCTCGCGCGCGAGTTGCGGGAGTACATTATGCCGAGCTGTGTGGGCTTCATGCGGGAGCGGGGCATTCAGGTGGAGCAGGAGGTGCGCATCCTTCAGCATCGAGCTGAGATGAGGATCGCCCAGATCACCAAGGAGCTGCTCGCGAAGATCTACCTCGCGATGCGCCGCGCGAGCGCGGCCGTGTCCTGAGCGAAGAGAGGGGATGATGCCCGGGTCATTCCGAAGAAGAGCGTCGCTTCTTCCTCAAAAGCAGTGCGATCGCGACAAGGGCTGCCCCACCGAGCAGGAGCCAAGGCGAGGCGCGCCGGAGCATGGACAGAGCTGCTGATCCGAATCGCGCGCCGAGATAGCCTTCGAGGCCATATCGCGCCAAGCGCCCTAGGAAGACGCCCGCGAGGAATCGTCCGCGCGGCAGAGCGAGAACTCCGGCCAAGGCGACCACCGGCTTGGCCGGGAATGGCGGGGGGAGAAAGACGGCCAGCGCTACGGCCAGCAGGTCATACTGATCGAGCCATTGGCGCCATCGTTCCCGTCGGGATGTCGGGAAGCGCGAGAGCATGCGCTCACCGACGTGCCGCGCGATCGTGTAGAGGATGAGGCAGCCGAGCGTGGAACCGATCGTCGCGATGCCGGCGTAGATGGGAGCGCGAGGAGGATCCCACGCCGACAGGAGCATCACCAGGCCGTCTGGGCCTCCGGCCAGCGGCACCATCGCCGAATCGAGCAAGGCGATCGTGAAGAGTCCCAGTGGACCAAGGGTGAGAAGGGTCTCTCGCACCGAGCTCATGCGCGCTGGCGCTCGCGATCCATGGGGTGGAGAGGGGATGCCGAGGAGAGGCTCGAGGCTGACCCTCTGATCCGGTGCAGCACGCGGCATCGGATAAAGCGCGCTCGCGCGACCCCATAACCGATCACGATCAGAACGCCGATCCCGAGCGCGAGCGTCAGCCCGTGTTCCCGCATGTACTGCAGGACCGCGCGACCGTAGAGAAGGGCGAGGATTCCCTCGACGTAATATCGCGTGGATCGCGCCAGCAGGATGGTGAGCATGAATTTCGTGCGGGGGTACCGCAGCGCTCCGGCCGTCGCGACGAAGATTTTGAAGGGCGTGGGCGGTGGACAAAGCGCCGGGATGAGTAGGGCGAAGACGCCGTATCGCGCGTAGAACCGTTCGACTCGAGCGATTCTCTCGGCAGAGAAGCGCCGACGCAGGAAAACCTCGCCGCCTTTCCGAGCGAGAGTGTACAGGAGCAAGCATCCGAGGACAGATCCCATCGCGGCCAGGAGCGGCCAGTAGAGCACTTCCGCCGGACGATGAAGGACGCGCGTGACGACGAGCACATCATTGATCTCCGGGATTGAGAGGAGCGAGGAGTCGAGCGTGGCGATGAGGATCATCCCCATGGGACCGAGTTCGAGAAGGAGGTTCTTGAGCGCCTCCAGTACGCCGCTGAGCATGATCTCCACTCCCGATGGCTCGATGCGCGAAAATGCGAATTCTAGCTGCTTGCGTTGGGGCTGTCAAAAATCGAAGAGGGGGTTGACGCCTCCGACTTCGGTCGGGTATCGTTTGGGCCTATGCTGGAGGGACGAACGGGGATCATCTTCGGCATCGCGAACAAACGCAGCATCGCCTGGGCGATCGCTCAGCGCTTCGATGAAGCGGGCGCTCGGCTCGCGCTGACATATCAGAACGAGCGGCTCGGGGAGAACGTGCGCGAATTGGCGGCGACCTTGCGGCATCCCCCTCTGGTTCTCCCGTGCGATGTGACCGAAGAGAGCCAGATCGAGGCCGTCTTCGAGACGCTCGCTCGTGAATTCCGGCACCTTGACTTCCTCATTCACTCGATCGCCTTCGCCCCCCGCGAGGATTTGGAAGGGGCCTTTCTCGAGACTTCGCGCGAGGGGTATCGTATCGCTCACGAGGTGAGCGTCTTCTCGCTCATCGCTCTGGCGCGTCGCGCGGCTCCGCTCATGGCGGAGCGGGGCGGCAGCATTGTCACGTTGACGTACTTGGGGAGCGAGCGCGTGATGCCGGGGTACAATGTCATGGGGGTCGCCAAGGCCGCCCTCGAATCCACAGTGAAATACCTCGCGGCGGAGCTCGGGCCCAAGGGAATTCGCGTCAACGCGCTCTCCCCCGGTCCGATCAAGACGCTCGCCGCCAGTGGTGTCCCCGGCTTCTCCCGAATGCTGAAGCACGTGGCGCAGACATCGCCGTTGCGGCGGAATACCGATCCGGCTGAGGTCGCCGATGCGGCGCTCTTCTTCGTGAGCCCCCTCTCGCGGGGCATCACGGGCGAGATCCTCTTCGTGGATGGCGGGTATCACATCATGGGGATGACGATGGCGGAATCTTCCGGCGAAGGATGAGCGCGACGTATCCCCTCTGAGGGCCCGGACGGTCATAGAAAGAGCGGGCTCGGCGTCACCTCGTCGGGGGGGGCCGTCTGGGAGCGTCGAACGATGTGGGCCGAGGGCAGACGCCTTCGGCCCGCCCCGGTCAGATCAGCGGAGATATTTGCTGAAGAAGTCCAGGGTACGCCGCCACGCGTCTTCCGCGGCTTCACGGTTATACACTTCCGGGCGCGTGTCGTTGAAGAAGGCGTGGTCGGCACCCGGATAGATGTGGATCTCGGCCGTCTTCCCCAATTGTTTCAGTTGCGCTTCCAGCTGGCGCACCGACTCCGGCGTCACGAATTGATCCCGTTCAGCGTAGATGCCGAGCACGGGAGCTTGCAGCTTCTCCAGGTTCGGCTTCACGTTCGGATGCCCACCGTAGAAGACGACGCAGGCGCTCACCTGCGGATTCTCGCACGCCGCGTAGAGCGAGAGCGCACCGCCCATGCAGAATCCGATCGTGCCGACTTTCTTCGGTTCCACCGAGGGATGAGCGAGCAGGTATTGGATCGCGCCGCGCAGCTCTTTCTCGGCCTCGTCGATTCGAAGGGCCATCATGAGCTTACCGGCCTCATCTGGGGATTTCGTCGTCTGCCCGTGATAGAGATCCGGTGCCAGAGCGACGTATCCGGCCGCCGCGAAGCGCTCGCAGACGTCTTTGATGTGGTCCACAAGGCCCCACCACTCTTGGATGACGACGACGCCGGGGCCTTTCCCCGCAGGAAGCGCGAGATAGCCCGATGCCGTCTTCCCATTCGCCGTGAACTCAACCATGTGTCCTGCCATCGTTCTGCCTCCCATGAACCACGAATCATTCGGAGGGTGAAAGCGAGATTATAGTGATCGGTAGACGTTCGCGTCAAGCGCAGGGGCCGAACGCCTTCTGGCCCTGCAGCACATTGGGACTTGCCATAGCCGATCCCTTCGGGCATGATACGTGGCCTATGGCCGGAGGAGCGTTTCAAGCAGTGACGGCTGTGATGCTCGTGCTGACCCTCATGTGTCTGGGCGCGAACGCGCTCGGATGGATTCGGCTGCGCGCACTGGCGCGATTGGCCTCGGGGGCGCAAGCGGCGCTCTCGGCCCGCGAGATCGCCGGTCTCGGCCAGTTGACCGGGCTGATCCGCTTGGAGGCGGCGTATTTCACGATGCTCCTGCTCTATGCGCTGCTTTATCGAGGCGTGCTCGTGCTCTGGCCCGTCGTCTTTGTCGTCCTCTATCATTGGCTCGGATGGATGGCCAACGAGCTGACGCGCACGACCTCGCGCGCGGCCGCTCACGTGCGTCGAGAGCCGGCTCCCGGCCCCTCCTTTCGAGGGCGGGCGCGCCTGGCTCTGGCCGTGATCGGTGTGCTGGATGCCATCGAGGCGGTGATCCTCGTTTATGTCATCGTCGCGCTCGCGCACGCCCTCCATCGCTCCGGAGCCTGAGATGCGGCGAGCTCGACGAGCGCGGGAAGCGGCCCGCGGCCCCTGTTTCGCCGAGATCTATCGCCTCGTGCGGCGCATTCCGCGCGGGCGCGTGGCCTCATACGGTCAGATCGCGGCGCTGTGTCGGTCGAACGTCTCGGCGCGCGTGGTGGGGTGGGCGCTCGCCGCGTGTCCGCCCGACGTCCCCTGGCATCGCGTGGTTGATCGTGAGGGGCGATTGAGCATCGGGCGGCGCGCGCTCTGGTTGCAACAACTGCAGCGCGATCTGCTCCGCTCGGAGGGCGTCACCTTTCTCCGCGAGGATCAGGTGGCCATCGAAGCGCATCGGTGGCGCCCTCGGCACCCTCCTCTTGGAGGGATCCCCGCGCGTCGGCGTTCATGTTGAAAAATGGCCGGAGATCTGCCATGCTTAGGTGTTTGGCGAAGATGACGGGACGGAGACGTACAACTGAAGATGGCGTACCTGCGAAAACTCGACCTGGCCATCGAGTCGGCGCGCAAGTTGGCGCGCATTGGGGCGAGCACCAACCTCGTTAATCTGCTGCGCAAGATGCGCCCGGCCGACGTCGCCGTCATCTTCGGGAACCTCACCGATGGGGAGCGGCTGTTCGCCCTTCGGTCTCTCCTCAAGCAAGATGGGGGATTTGTGGCCTCGACCCTGAGCGAGATGCCGCCTGAGGAAGCGGCCTCGCTTCTGGCACATCTGGAGCCGGAGACGATCGCCGATCTCTTGCAGAAGATCCCCGTGGACGATGCCACGCAGATCACCTCCAAGCTTCCGCCGGAGTTGGTCGAGCGCGTGCTCGAACGGATGCACGTGGCGCGGTCGGTGGACGTGGTGGATCAACTCCAGTTCGAGGAGAACACGGCCGGCCGCATCATGAATCCCCACGTCTTCGCGCTGCACGAGGACATGACCGTCGGCGAGGCCATCTCCACCCTGCAGCGCAAGAGTGATGAGCTGGAGATGGTCTTCTACCTTTACGTCGTGGACGATCGGCATCATCTGGTCGGCGTCGTGAGTCTGCGCCAGCTTCTGCTCAATCCTCCGAGCACGCCGCTGCGCAAGATCATGTCCACGGATGTCATCAGCGTGCACACGAGCACGGATCAGGAGGAGGTCGCGCGCGTCGTCTCCAAGTACGATCTCATGGCCGTCCCCGTCGTGGATGACGAGAACCGGCTCGTCGGGATCGTGACCGTGGACGATGTGATTGACGTCTTGCAGGAGGAGCTGACCGAGGATTACTTCCGCATGGTGGGATCGGACGCGGCGGAGCTGGAGCGGCGGACGCCGGCGGAGATCGCGCGGCTGCGCCTGCCGTGGCTGCTGATGACGGTCGTCATCGAACTGATCGCTGGGGCCGTCATCCATCGGTTCGACGACACGTTGGGGACGGTCATTCTGTTGGCGTCGTTCATGCCGGTCATTCAAGCCATCTCCGGGAACACGGGCCTGCAATCGGCGACGATTGTGGTGCGGGGGCTGGCGACAGGGCATATCAGCCTGAAGGATTGGTGGCGGCCCGTCTGGCGACAGCTCCGGACGACGCTCATTTTGGGGGCCATCTTGGGCACGCTCATCTTCTTTGTCGGGGGCCTCTGGCACGGGTGGCAGCGCATGGCCGCGCGCGGGACATGGTTCGATCCGGTGTTCGGGTTCGTCGTCGGATTCTCGATGTTCGTGGCCATCAATCTCTCCGGAGTCGTGGGGACGGTGATCCCGATGCTCTCGAAGCGCTTGGGCTTCGATCCCGCGTTGACGGCCGGTCCCTTCGAGACGGCCTTTCAGGATGTCGTGAGCGTGACGATCATGCTCGGCCTGGCGACCTTGCTTCTGCGGTGGATGGCGTGAGCGTGGCGGTGGAGGGGTCATCTCCCCTCCACATCCGCACAGATCTGAACGGCTTCCCCTGTGATCACCAGCTCATCGAACCCCTCGTGGAAGGAAGGTGGAGATCGGCGCAACTCTTCCACCATGCGGAGGAGGACGGCGTCGGGGACGATGCGGTGACGGTCGCGATTTCGCTGTTGGCAGATCGGGAGCGGTACGTCGAGCCAGTAGCCGATGATCCATCGCGCTCCGTTCTCGCGCAGCTCGTGAAGGGTCAGGCGGCGAAATCGGGGGTTGATGTTCGTGGCATCGTAGATGACGTTACGGCCGGCGCGCATGGCGGCCAACAGGTTCGAGCGGGCGAAGCGGAAGACGCGCGCGGCCTCCCCTTGGATGGCCTCATCGCCGTAGAGATGTTTGCGGATCTCATCGGAGCTGACGATCGAAGCCGGAGCGTAGAGCTCAGCCAGGCGTCGCGCGAGCGTGCTCTTGCCCGACCCGGGAAGCCCGATTAAAATGTGCGCGCTCGGTCGCATCGTCCCTTCCGATCGCCGAGGCCGAGCCGACAAGACGAGCATTATATTCGGGCGGCTTGCGAGCGCGCCAGCATGAGCACAGCATCGCCGGTGGAGATCGAATTGATCGTTCGCGCCGAGCATGCCGATCCGTTTCACGTCCTGGGACGGCATCCGGTCGCGCGCGAGGGGATCTCGGGCTTCGCCATTCGCGCGTTCCTGCCGGACGCCCAGGAGGCGTTCGTCGTGGATGCGCGCTGTGGTCACCTGCATCCGATGGAGCGCGTGCATCCGGAGGGGTTCTATGAGGTCGTCTTCTGGGGGGTGACGGAGGCCTTCCCCTATCGCCTGCGCGTGGTGGACAGCGGCGGCGTTCGAGAATGCCTGGATCCCTACAGTTTCCCCCCGGTGCTCACGGATTTCGATCTCTATCTCATCGGCGAGGGGACGCATCAGCGAATCTTCGAGAAGCTGGGGGCGCACGTGCGCGAGGTCGAGGGGGTGCACGGGGTCCATTTCGCCGTCTGGGCGCCGAATGCGCGGCGCGTCAGCGTCGTCGGCGATTTCAACGCGTGGGACGGGCGCCGCCATCCCATGCGCGTGCGGGGGCAGAGCGGCATCTGGGAGCTCTTCATCCCCGAGCTCCCCGAAGGGGTGCGCTACAAGTTCGAGATCAAATCGCAGCACGGCGATCGGTTACTTCTGAAGAGCGATCCCTATGGGTTCTTCTTCGAACGCCCGCCGAAGACGGCGACGATCGTCTTCGATCTCTCGCGCTGTCGGTTCTCGGATCGCGAATGGATGGAGGAGCGCGCGCGCCGTCAGGCGCTCGATGCGCCCATGAACATCTACGAGGTGCATCTCGGGTCATGGCGGCGCGTGCCGGAGGACGGGCATCGGCCGCTCACGTATCGGGAGGCCGCGCATCAGTTGGCCGCATATGTGAAGGAGATGGGGTACACGCACGTCGAGCTGCTGCCGATCTTGGAGCATCCCTTCGATGGCTCGTGGGGGTATCAGGCCCTCGGCTACTACGCGCCGACGAGCCGATACGGTTCGCCCGAAGATTTCGCGTACTTCGTCAACTACCTGCACGAGCACAAGATCGGCGTGATCCTCGATTGGGTGCCCGCGCATTTCCCCAAGGATGCCCACGGGCTCGCCTTCTTCGATGGCACGCAGCTCTACGAGCATGCCGATCCGCGCCGCGGGGAGCACCCGGATTGGGGGACGCTCATCTTCAACCATGGACGCCATGAAGTGCGGAACTTCCTGTTGGGGAGCGCGCTCTTCTGGTTGGATCGCTATCACGCCGATGGCTTGCGCGTGGACGCCGTCGCCTCGATGCTCTACCTCGATTATTCCCGGCGCCCGGGCGAATGGGTGCCGAATCCCTATGGGGGGAACGAGAACTTAGAGGCGATCGCGTTCCTGCAGCGGTTCAACGAATGGGTGCACGGACTCTATCCCGGCGCGGTGACGATCGCCGAAGAATCCACGGCCTGGCCCATGGTCTCCCGCCCGACATATCTCGGCGGCTTGGGCTTCACGTTCAAGTGGAATATGGGATGGATGAACGACACGTTGCGCTACATGGCCCGGGATCCGATCTACCGCAAGTATCATCATCATGAGCTGACGTTCTCGCTCATGTATGCCTTCTCGGAGAACTATATCCTGCCGCTCTCGCACGATGAGGTCGTGCACGGGAAACGATCGCTCCTGGAGAAGATGCCCGGCGACCGCTGGCAGAAGTTCGCCAACCTGCGCCTGCTTTACGGATATATGTTCGGTCATCCGGGCAAGAAGCTGCTCTTCATGGGGGGAGAGTTCGGGCAATGGCGCGAATGGGACGTGGGGACGAGCCTCGATTGGCATCTGCTGGAGGAGGAGCCGCATCGCCAGCTCCATCGGTACGTTCGCGATCTGAATCACTTCTATCTCGCCGAGCCGGCGCTTTATGAGTGCGATTTCGAGCCGAGCGGATTCGAGTGGATTGATTGTCACGATTGGGAGCAGAGCGTCATCGCCTTCCTGCGGCGCGCGCGTCGCGCGGCGCCGTTCCTCATCTTCGTCTGCAACTTCACGCCGGTGCCGCGCCTGGGGTATCGCCTTGGCGTCCCGGAGCCCGGGGCGTATCGAGAGATCTTCAACAGCGACCGGCCGGAGTACGGAGGGAGCGGCCTCGGTAATCCCGAGCCTATTGGAGCTGAGCCCATTCCCTGGTCGGGTCGCCCCTATTCGGTGCTCTTGACATTGCCTCCGCTGGCGGTCATCGTCCTGAAACGCGGCTGATGCGACCGCGCATCGGCAGTAGGAGGGGGAGAGCGATGAAGGCGCATACCGAGTATCTGGAATTTCGCACGAAGGCGCGGCGCGAATATATCAACATCACGCGCGAGGTCGAACGCGCCGTCCAAAAGAGTGGAATTCGCGAGGGCGTGGCCGTGGTCTCGGCCCTTCACACGACGGCTGGCGTTTACATCAACGACGATGAGGAGGGCTTGCTTCACGATCTCGATGAGATGCTGGAGAAGATCGCCCCCTATGGCGCGCCCTATCGCCATCATGCGACGGGCGAGGACAATGGGGACGCGCATCTGAAGTGTCTGCTCATTCATCATCAGGTCATCGTCCCGGTGACCAATGGGAAGCTGGACCTGGGGACGTGGCAGCGCATCTTCTACGCGGAGTTCGACGGACGCCGGCGCAAGCGCGTCGTGATCAAGGTCCTCGGAGAGTGAGCGCTCGCGTCGGCTCGCCCCTGTGAGGGCTTCCCCGGAAGGGGGGGACCTTCGCCTCCTCTCCACGCTCTCGGTTGCTGCTCGGTGGGGCGAGGATTACAATTTACGTCTCCGACGTCGGAGGTGCGGGCGTGGCTCTCGGAGGCCGCCGACGAAGGAAGTGTGAGGCTCGGCCCAACCCGATGCAGCGGGATCCTTCTGAAGAGCCGAAGAGGGGGGGGAATCGCGGGGCGAAGGATTCGCCCGTGAGGCGGCGGGCGGCCAGGCGCGGGGAATGAGGTGAGCACGGAGACCAAACGATTCGCGTGGGGAAGCTACGGCTTCGTCTCGGATCGGGGATTGAATCCTCGTCGCCCGGTGAACGAGGACAGTTTCCTGATCGTGGAGGAAGCGGGGCTCTTCGCCGTCGCGGATGGCGTGGGGGGGCAGAATGCCGGAGAGGTCGCCAGTCGGATGGCGATGGAGGTCCTGCGCGAGCACTTCTCCCGAAAGGTGCGGGGGGATCGCGTGCGCTATTTGGAGCAAGTGATCGCCTACCTGAACGGCTCTCTTCGGGAGATGGCGATGAGCGAAGAGCCGTTGAGCGGCATGGCCACGACGCTGGCCCTGCTGTTGTTGGAACCCCGGCACGCGATCATCTGCCATATCGGCGATAGCCGCGTCTATCGGTTCGCCTCGGGAAAGCTCTATCGCGAGACGATTGATCACACGCTCGTGGAAGCGGAGCATTTGGGGGGGGTCTCCATCCTCGAATACACGAAGAAGTACGTCCTCACGCGCGCGCTGGGGATTGGCGAGGAGGTCATCCCCGATGTGAAGAAGATCGGGTTGGAACCGAATACGACCTTTCTGCTCTGCACGGATGGGATCACGCGTCATGTGACCGACGAGGAATTGCAGGATCTTCTGGCGCGCGAATCGGATCCGCAGCGCGCGTGCGATCGGCTCAAAGAGTGGTGTTACGAACGCGGCGCGCGAGACAACTTCACAGCCATCATCGTGCGCGTGGACGCCGTGCGCGCGCGTTCGGAGCGGTCGCGGGGGGGAGGAGAGCGCCTGGCCGCTCGCCCGGAGGCTCGTTCGATCTCGCCGAACGATCGGGAGGCGCGCGCTCTGGAGCGTCCCTCGTCCCGAGCGTTCGTCGGACGCTTCCGGCATCTCGGGCGCGCCTATGGGGCGGCGATTCTCGTGGCGCTTCTCGGGGCCGTCATGCTCTTCCTCGCCGGAATGGTCGTCGAGCGATGGCGCGCGGAGGATCAGATCCCCTCGATCTCGATGGCCGAGCGCGCGCATGCGCACCTGGATCGCGCGATTCGGAGTTTTCGCGCCGGTCAATATGCTGAGGCCGAGCGACTGCTGGAGGAAGGGGGGCGCTTGGACCCCTCGAACAGCCTCTATCCCCATTGGTTGGGCAGGGTGCGGTTCGCCCTCGGCCGATATCGCGAGGCGGCCGAGAGCTTTCAGCGCGCTGCGGAACTTCGGGGATCGGAGGAGAATTGGCTCTTCGCCGCTGCCGCATGGGAGGCGGCGGGAGACCTGACGCGCGCTCGCGAGTCCATGCGGCAGTATATCCGAATGTCCGCCGCTGAGGCGGGATCGGCAGAAGGACGGCGATGAGCGGAGCGCAGAGGCGTGGGCGAAGATCGGAGGCCGGTCGCTCGCCCGGGATGGGCTCCGGAGGGTGCGCGGGGGAGGAAGTATGACGCTCGAGCGCGAATGGACCTTCGATGTGCGGCGATGCGCGGATGCTTCGGGGAATCTCCTGCCCCCGGAGCGCGTTCCTCTGGACGCGCTGCTTGATCCGCAACGGCTCGTGCAAGCGCAGATATGCCTGAGCGCGCTCACTCAGATGGAGGCTTCCGTTTACCTCTATGACGAAGCGTTCCCCACGCCGATTCGGCCCGATCGAGAACCGATGCTCGTGCATTCGCCCTTGTGTCGGGAGCTGAATGCGCTGCGGGACGCGACGACGGGGTTCTCCCGGTGCCTCGGCGACACCTGGCGCGCGTCGCTGCGCGCGATGCGAGAGCGACAGCCGATCGCCGCCGATTGCGTCGGCGGGCGGCGGACGCTCTGGAGTTGCCCCATCCTCCTGGTGAGCCAAGGGCGCGCGTATCCGAAGGCGGCCATCACGGTGGCGGCCTTCCCGATCGAGAACTTCTTCGCGGAGGACGTGCTGGAGGCGCTCTTTCCGGGCGGTCGTCCCTCTCTTCGGGAGAGCCACCGGCGCGCGCGCGAAATGGCGCTCGCGCGCGAGCGCCTGGATCAAGTGCGGGAGATGGTCCGGCTCATGGCCGAGGCTTTCTCGATGGAGATCTCGCTGCGATATGAGATGGCGCGAGAGCAGATGGGGATCGCTCATCGCGCGGCTGCCCTGGTGGAGACGCTCTCGCGGATGGCGCATGAGATCAACAATCGGCTGACGAGCATTCATCTGCACGCCCAACTGGCACGTCAGTCGGTCGGGGCTCCAGAGGTCGAAGAGCCGCTGGAGCTGATCAAACGGGAGGCGCGATCGGCCATCGAGGACGTACGCGCGTTGACGCGCTATGTCCGTCGAGAACTGACCCTGGCGGAGGATGGCGGGGAGCCCGTCGCGGCCGCGCGCGAGGATGGGGCCGAACCCCTCGCCGGATCCAAGAGCATTCTCGTCGTGGACGATGAGCAACCGGTGGCCGAACTGATCGCGCGCGCGCTCCGCGCGGCTCAGTACGACGTGGATGTGGCGTTCGATGGGGAGGCGGCTCGCTCCTTGATCGAGCGAAAGCGCTACGATCTGATCATCGCCGATCTTCGTATGCCGGGAACGGGGGGGATCGAGTTATACGAGCATTTCCAGCGTGTCGCCCCCTCGATCGCGCGCCGCATGGTCTTTTTGACCGGGGACGTCCTGAGCGCGCAAGTGCTCGACTTCCTCCGCGAGACGGGGAGCTTGCATCTCCCCAAGCCGTGCACGTTGGAGGAGCTGTTGGCTCTCGTGCGGGTCGCTCTGGAGCGGGGCGAATCGTCCACGTCGTGAGCAAGAATGATGTTCGCGGCATGGCCATCGTGAGGGGGTGAAGGGGATGCGATCCGGGCGTCGTCTCTTCGCCATCGCGGAGCGAGAACGACGGAGGGGGGCATTCGCGGAGGCGCTCGATCTCTATCGGGAGGCGCAGCGGGCATTCGAGCGGGAGGGGGGGGAGCGGGGGCTCATGGAATGCGCACTGGCGCAGGGGCATTGTCTGCGGCTCATCGGGCGGTTCCGGCACGCTCGGCGCGCGTATCAGCGCGCGGCGCGTCTGGCGCGCGCGCTGCGCGATGGCGTGAGTCTGGCCGACGCGCGCGTCGGGGAGGGAATGGCCGCGCGGGCTCTCGGAGAGTTGTCCGAAGCTCTCCGCCTGTTTCGTGAGGCCGAGCGCTGGTATCGGAGCACGGGGGATGAGCTGGGGCGCGCGTATCTGTTCTGGGCGCGAGGCGGGGTGTTCCGCCTGCGCGGCGATCTGCGCGCTGCGTATCGGAGCTTTCGCGAGGCGCTGAGCCGATACGAGCGTGCGGGAGATCGCGTGGGGGCGGCCTATGCCTTGTGCGGACTCGGCGGCGTCTCGCGCGTG